>CAZIEL010000054.1:0-6573 GCA_964538165.1 uncultured archaeon
ACGAACAATAAAAATTTGGATTCAAATCCAAATCCAAGGGATTTGACCGCCGCCATTAGGTTAGTAATTATTAAATACTCGAATTGAGTTGTTCTAATATGCAAGAAGATTTTACTCAAGAACCAGCAATTTTGGGAAGAGACCTAAAAGATATGGAAAAGTATGGTTCTCAAGGTTGTGCTTATGTAGGAAAAGTAGTAATGTCAAGTGGAGAAAGACCTGTTCTTGGAAGAAAAGTTCTTGTTGATGTTTCTCGTCCTCACTTAATGCTTATTTGTGGAAAACGTGGTGGGGGAAAATCATACACGTTAGCAGTTTTTATGGAAGAAATGGCAAGACTTGATCCTGCAATAAAAAGTCGTGTTTCCGCGGTCACTATTGACACAGTTGGTATTTTTTGGGGGCTAAAGATTCCTGCTGGAAATGATGATGAATTAAAGGATTGGGATTTGAGTTCACAAAAAACTGATGTTAAAGTACTGGTTCCTGCAGGTCAATTAAAATTTTATCAAGAAAAAGGGCTTCCTATTGATGGAGCTTTTACTCTTAAGTGTTCTGAACTTGAAGAAAGTGAGTGGATGGCTCTCTTTAAGCTTTCTTGGAGAGATCCTGAAGGAGTACTAATTTCAAGAGCAATTCAAACTGTTCGAGATAAAGTTGGAACCTATTATGGGATTGATGATATTATTTTAGCAGTAAAAAATGATCCTGATGCTACTGATGTAGCAAAACAAGCAGTGAATAGTAGGATGCAAATGGTAAAAACTTGGGGTTTAATTGAAAAGGAAGGAACAAAAATTTCTGAGTTAGCTACTCCCGGAATGATTACAGTAATTGATGTTTCATCTTACCGACAAACTCTTGGGGCTGAAGGGGTAAAGGATATTGTGGTAGCTCTTGTTGGAAAAAAATTATTTGAACAAAGAATGCTTTTTAGAAAAGAAGAAGAAATTAGGTTGATTAAAGAAAATAAGAGGACTAGTAAAATGCCTCTTGTTTGGATGCTTATTGATGAAGCACACATGTTCATGCCAAAAGATGAAGAAAATATTGCCCTCCCGATTTTACTTGAGTGGGTAAGAGTTGGTCGTCAGCCAGGGTTAGGATTAATTCTTGCTACTCAACGTCCAGAAAAAATCCATCCTGATGCAATCTCTCAATGTGATTTATTTATTTCTCATAGAATGACTTCTCAACCAGATATTGCTGCGGTTGGAGCACTAAGACCAACGTATATGCACTCTGACCTTGATAAATTGTATGCTGAAATGCCAAAACAAAAAGGATTTGCACTTGTAATTGATGATAATACTGAGAGAGTTTGGATGATTAAAACAAGACCAAGATTCTCTTGGGACTCAAGTGTAACCGCAACAGCATTTTTGGTATAATTATTTTTGGTGATGTTATTGTCCCCTAGACATGGAATGAATAGAATTCGACAAAAGGAATTAATGCGAGCTCCAATTGTGGGGTTTCAACAAAAAGGAATAAAAAAGAAACTTGCAAGTGTTTCAATTGGTTGGCTAAGAACAAGATTTCCCCAATACGCTCATCTTTCTGATGTTGAATTAAGAAAAATTGCTGAAAAAGAATTATAAAAAATAGGTGGTGCAAGCGCTTCTAATTAAAGCGCCTGCTTTTTTATTATTAATATATTGTTGGCTTTGCTAGTCTTGATAATGATTTAATACTTGAGTTCTCAGCCTCAACTGCAATTTCTCTTGCATTTTTTAAAACAATTTTTGCTCTATCCGTTTCAAATACCAAATCATGGAATGATTTTCTTGCAATTAATGCAACAATGAACTCGGAGAATCTTTCTCTTTCTACTATTACTCCCAAATTGTTTCTAGCAAGTCCCATTTCTACTGACAATCCGCTTAAATCAACAAGTCCAATGAATTCAGGTCTTACTGAAATATGGGATGCATCAAGCAAATCAACCGCTTTCTCAAGGAAAGTAATTGTTTTTTCTGTTCCTTCAAAAGAAAAAGACTTTCTTGTTCTAATTGATTCAATAAAATCTAATATTTGTTCCTTCTCAATACTTTGTCTTGTCATTTTTTGTCTTAATTCCTCAAAATCACTTTCAATACTTGAAAAAAGATCAAGTATTTCTTTTTGCTTAAATTCTTGCATTATTTGTTCTTTTGTTTGAGGATTAGCAATACTTCTACTCTTTAAGATACTCATTTCTTGCAAAACTCGCTCAAAACTATCGTTAGCTTGTTTTGCTTTACCTAAGCCTTCTTTAGCTCTAAGTAATTCCCCCTCAAGTCTAGCTAATGTCATTCCCAACCACCTTTTTGTTGAATAATAATCCTGCCGACGCCACGACTTTTTGGCATTATTACTCTCCAACCCGTTCTAAATAGGCCTTAACCACTATATATTCTTTATGGGAAAAAGAGTTTGGGTGTGATTATTTACTTTAGATGAATTTATTTTTTGGGCCTTTGGGAAATTAATTTTTGCAAAATTTGCTCAAAAATAACTTTTATAAAGCGTCTTATGGTTTAATTAAGTATTGATTATCATCACACAGAGTGTTTGTGATAAGTTATTGCACGGGTTGGGGAGTGGTCAAACCCACAGGGTTTAGGACCCTGCCGCTTAGTGCGTTCGACGGTTCGATCCCGTCCCCGTGCACTTTTTATTTCACTGTTGTGAAATAAAACCTGCACTAAAAATGTGCGCTATTAAGCGCATACACTAAATATTTTGAGTGACTGTTTTTATGGAAATATTTTTTATTATTCTAACTATTCTTGGTTTGTGTATTTTTGAGATTGTTAGTAGTGTTGATAATGCAGTAATTAATGCTCAAGTTCTTTCTACCATGAAAGAAAAATATAGAAAATGGTTTTTGTTTTGGGGTTTATTAATAGCAGTTTTTGCAATTAGGGGTTTACTGCCTTGGTTAATTGTTTGGGTGAGTGTTCCATCTTTGGGCCCGATTGGTGCTTTAACTGCTGCATTTAATAGTGATCCTCTTGTTGCTAGTTCTGTTGAAACGGCAGCTCCAATGCTTTTAATGGCAGGAGGAGTATTCTTAATTTTTTTATTTTTGAATTGGCTATTTTTAGAAGAAAAACATTTTGGTTTACCTACAGAAAAGTTCTTTATGCGAAACGGTGTTTGGTTTTATGCAGTAGTATCAATTTTGTTAGCGCTTCTTGTTTGGTTTGCTTTAAGTATTTCTGCGCTTCTTGGTTTTGCAGCGGTTGTTGGCTCAACAGCTTTTTTTATTACTCACGGATTTAAACAAAATGCTGAAAATGCTGAAAAACAATTACTAAAAGGAAATATGTCTGACATTAGTAAAATATTGTATTTGGAAGTTATTGATGCAACTTTTTCTGTTGATGGGGTTGTTGGAGCTTTTGCTTTTACGTTATCTGTTCCTTTAATAGTTATTGGAAATGGAATTGGAGCATTTGTAGTAAGACAACTCACTGTTGGAAATATTGATAGAATTAAAAAATATGTTTTTTTAAAAAACGGGGCAATGTATTCCATTTTGATTCTTGGTTGTATTATGGTACTAGATGGATTTGGTTTTGACATTCCCCAGTGGCTTTCTCCACTAAGTACTTTTATTGTGCTTGGATTCTTTTTCTTGAAATCAAAAAATAATTTACAAAAAAAGTAAGCTAGTTGGGAAGATTGAAGTTAGTTTCGGGCTTCTTTTTTATCATATTAATTGCAAAAATAATCACTAATATTAAAATAATTGCAAGAATTATCGGAATTGTTAGATTGGTTTGATTTATGTCTCCTAGTGCGCTTGTTGTTTCTTCAATTATTAGTTTTGCTTTTTCATAATTTCCTTCGTTAAGCGCGGTTTTTGCTTCGTCATATTTTTCTAACATTGCTTTTGAGTCTCCTGCAATATCAATTTTTGCTCTTAATTCAGCCAGCATTGCTTCTATTTCTCCTTTGCTGACTTTTCCTTCAGTAATGGATTGATTTGCTCTTTGCATCATTTCTATTGCATCTTTATTTCCTGATTTGTTAATTAAATCAATTATTTCATCAATTTGGTATTCGCAGGATTCCATTTTTGGGTTCCAATTGTTTTTACAACAAACTCCATTTCCATCAAAACAGCCTCCTCCGCATTCATTTAATCTGCAAATACAAATTCTATTTTCTATTGTGAAATTTGTTTCACAACTAATTTGTACACACAAATTATTTTCACATTTTTTGTCTTCATTACATTCAGTATCTAAAGTGCATTCAATACTTGGTTGGGGTGGTTGTGGGTCTATTGGTGGTTGAATTACTTGACAACTTGAGCTTGATTCGCATCCATTTTCTGAATTGTTATCGCAATTATATTTTCCGATAATACACTCGCAGTTTCCATTATCTGGATTACATGACATATTTTCTTTACAAGTTATTTCTGCGCAATTGTCTATTGGTGCTTCTCCTTCACAAGTTCCATTTGTGCATAATATTCCTGGAGCACAAACATTTTCACAAGCCCCACAATTATTGGCGTCATTTGAAACATTTTTTTCACACCCGTTTAACAAGTTCATGTCACAATTTTTGTATCCATTGGAACAAAATTGGCATTGTTGTATGTTGCTGTCGCAAAATTGGTTTTTTGAACAAATCATTGTATCTTCGTTTGGTTGGCAAATTCCCCAATACCCTTGATTACAATCTTTGATTCCTACTCCACAATATATTTCTGGTTGTGGTTGGCATTGCGTGGATAAAAAGAGACATTTGTAGGCACATTCATTTGGATTTTCTGAGTAGAATGCTTTTAGTGTTGAAGGAGACCAAGAACCATTTATGTAAGTTTGGGTAAATAATCCATCATTTTGGGTGTTTGTATCAAAATCATTCCATTTTGAGTTTTCAGGGAGCTGATTTGAGGTGTCGGTTAAATTACATTGAGTTATTTTTCTGTATTTTTCTAAGCACATCGTTTTTGTCGAATCAATATAATGGTTCTCATCGCATTTCCACTTACAATTGTTTGCATCTTCATTATATTCTACTACTTGGCTTGCTATTGTTGGTAGCCAAATTTCATTTGATTCTTGTTGAGTAAATTTTCCATTTTGTCCATTATCATTCCATTCACTTCCTATTGGGATTGTTCCGCTACAAGAAACTATTTGTTGGTTTGTAATACAAGTGTCATTAAGGTATCCATAACCATTCATGCAATTCCAAGCACATTCTTCAGTAGTGTTATTGTGGTGGAAGTTTTTGTCAACTGGGGAAAATATTGTTCCGTTCCAGGTTTGTACAAAGTTTCCGTCTGCTGTTCCATCATTCATTTCTGCGTGTGCAGGGAAGGTTCCTCCACATTTTTTTATATTTGTTGCAGCAATACAAGAAGTAGGGTTTGAGGAGGGGGTTGGAATATAATTTGTTTTGCAAACCCATTTGCAATCTCCGGGAGTTGTATTGTATGCAGTTGTAGGAGTTGGTTTTTGATAAGTTGCTCCATCATGACCATTATCATTCCATGTTGAATTTTGAGGAGATTGTCCACATTGAGTGGGAGTTAAATTTGTTGAAGCTATTCTAAAACTTGGGCCGTAAAGGTAATCCTTTGAATACCATCTTCCTTCCATTACATCAAATAAATTGTCCGCACATCTCATTCCTCCAAGTCCTTGGGTGATATCATTTCTTGTTGCGTGAAGAGTTCTGGATTCTGCAGAGTACATTGAAGTTATTTCTGCGTAAGTAAATCCAAGTGGATCAGTTACGCTTGTTGTTGTTTCAGGGTGAGCATAAGTTGAAGTATAATCTAAAACCCATTCTGGACCATTGCAGTGAAAGTCATACAATCCCCAACTATTAGGTAGTTTTGTTCCAACATTTGTAATTGTAGTATAACTTCCAACACAAACATTTGTATTTGGATAATTTACTGTGTACCATTCAGATTCATCTCCCACATAGTCCGTATTATTATTTAGTCCTTTTGTTGCTCCTGCTCTACAAGAGTATTCCCAAAGTCCTTCAGTAGGTAAATCAAATTTAATTCCCGTTCGTGCACTTAATTTTCCAGCAAAACTTGAGGATTGTGGATTTCCTGGCCAAGAAGTTTCCGGCCAACTTCCTCCTCTAGCAGAGTCCCAAGAAACATTAGTTACTGGTTTTTTTTCTCCAGTATAAATTAATTTGGACGGATTTGAACCCATTACTTGTAAATATTGTTTTTGAGTAATTTTGAAAATCCCAATATAAAAATCCTTACTTATTGTTACTTGGTGTTGAGTTTCCCCAGTGTCTGTTGGAGAATTAAGTCTTCTTCCAGGTTCATTTGTTGGGGAACCCATTAGGTATGTTCCTGCAGGAATTCTTCTTAGAACTAATTTTGTTGTTTTGTAAACATCATTTGTTAATAAGTCGCTTGGAGCTAATTCAAAAGTAGTTACTGGATAAACTGAAGCAGTTGATCCGCCAGAAAGATCAACAATCAAGTAATTATTATCTAGTGCTAAAACCATTGGTCCTATGAAAGTGACCAACAAAATTAAAATAATTATAAGTGTCTTTTTCATCAACTAATAACAATTTCTGGATTAA
>CAZIEL010000055.1:0-6524 GCA_964538165.1 uncultured archaeon
CTTTATATGCATTGTGAAGAAACAATCAGGAGTTCACCTCCAGAAAGTTTAAATATACTAATAAATGGAATGATATAACATGGCGGTTGAATTTTTTCTAGTAAGTCCTTTTTTTGGATATGATATTGTTTTTGCAATAATTTTTGCGATTGTTTCATTGGCGTTAGCAATTTTTGCTTTACGAATATCAAAAGTAACTTCGCAAAGTTCAACTGAATTATTTGGAATTGGTTTTTTACTAATTTCTTTATCCTACTTTTCGGATTCAATATTTAATTTTATTATGCTCCCACAACTTAGTTCTACAACAGTTCCAACAATGATTAAACTTTCTTTTTTGACCAGGCTTGAGTTTCTTGGGGCTTATGCGCACATATTTTTCATGCTTTCAGGGTTAGTGATTCTGCTTTACATGACTTTTGATATAAAAAATAGAAAAGTTCTTGCTGCTCTTTTGTTGCTTATTTTGTTGCCAATACTGTTGAGTGATGATGCTTTTGTTTTGTTTTATCTTGCTGCATCAACTTGTTTAATTTTTATTGCTTATTATTATATTAAAAATTATTTTAAACACAGATATGTTACAAGTTTAGTTACTGCAGTGGCTTTTGTTTTAATTTTATTTGCAAATATTCAACTTATTTTCTCTTCATCTGATCAATTCTTTTATGTGTTAGGTCACTTGCTTGAACTTGTTGCGTATATATTGATTTTTGTTAATTTTTATTTGGTGCTTAAGCGATGAATACAAAGAGGGATAAGATTTCAATAATTCATGAAATTTTATTGCTGATTAGAAGTAAGGAAGGGGAAGCAAGACCGACTTTTATAATGTACAAGGCCAATCTTTCGCACCAAATGCTTACTGAGTATATGAATGAGATGATGCAAAAACAAATGATTCTTGAGAATATTAGTAAAAAAGGGAAAAAAACTTATGTGATTACAGACAAGGGCCATGCTTTTATTAGGGACTATAAGGTAATTAGAAACTTTCTTGATTCTTATGGCTTAACCTAACCAAATAACTTTTGTTTGTTTTTGTTTCACAACTTCATTTTTAAATTCATTTGTATCCTTATTGTATAGTGTTTGTATGAGTGATTTAGCCATTCAATTCTCGAAATACTTCTGATTTTATAGAAATAATGGATACCACTCTTCGCGATGGCGAACAAACGGAAGAAGTTTCCTTTTCTACTCAAGAAAAACTATCTTTAGCAAAAAAACTGCTTCTTGAAGTAAAAGTTGATAGAATTGAGATTACTTCCGCAAGAGTTTCAAAAGGAGAGGAAGAGACTTGTAAACAGATTTTTGCTTGGGCAAAACAATTTGGGTTAATTGATAGAGTAGAAGTGCTAAGTTTTGTTGATTATAATAAAAGTGTTGATTGGGTTGCTGATGCGGGGGGCAGAGTAATTAATTTACTTTGCAAGGGAAGTAAGAGGCATTGTTTGAATCAATTAAAAAAACAACCAATTGAGCACTTTGAGGAGATTAAAAAAACAGTTGAGTATGCTAAAGGAAAAGGTTTTTTGGTGAATGCCTATTTGGAGGATTTCTCTAATGGAGCAAGGGAAGATGAAGAGTATGTTTTTGATATAACAAAAGTTTTGTTTGATTGTGGGGTAAAGAGAGTAATGCTTGCAGATACTCTCGGGGTACTTAACCCTGAAGAAGTAAAAAAGTATGTCTCAAGTTTAGTGAAAAAGTTTCCTAATAATAAATTTGATTTTCATGGGCACAATGATTATGGACTAGCGGTAGCTAATTCTCTTGAAGCAGTTTTTTCTGGGGTGAGCGGAGTTCATTGTACTGTAAATGGTTTAGGTGAACGAACAGGAAATACTCCTCTTGAGGTTGTTGTTCCGGTGATTAATGATTTTTCAAACAAAAAATGTTTGGTTGATGAAAAAAAATTAACAAGTATTTCTCATTTGGTTGAATTGTTTTCGCATAGAAGGCTTGAAAAAAGTCATCCTATTCTTGGGTCAGTGGTGTTTACTCAAACCGCTGGAATTCATGCTGATGGTGATAAAAAAGGTAATTTATATAAAAGCAAACTCTCTGCCGATCGGTTTGGTCGCTCTACTAGGTATGCTCTTGGGAAACTCTCTGGAAAAGCTTCAATTGAATTAACTCTTCGCCAATTTGGAATCACTTTGGAAACAGAGGTGCTAAAAAAAGTGTTAGCAAGAGTTGTGGAACTTGGCGATAAAAAACAATTTGTTTCGAAAGACGACTTGTTATTTATTGTAAATGAAGTTCAAACAAATGGGGCCTCAAATGGGGATCGGAGATTTAAATTAATTGATTATTCAGTTACAACAAAATCTGGAACAAAACCAAAAGCTAAAATAAAAGTATTATTTAATGGAAAAGAGTTCTCAACAAGTGCAACAGGGAATGGCGGATTTAATGCATTCATTAATTCAATAAAAAAAGTTTTTGTAAAAAATAAAATATCATTTCCAATGCTTGAAGATTATGAAGTAAGAATCCCTGTTGGGGGGCACACTGATTCAATAGTTGAAACAAAAATAATTTGGAAAAAAGGAAACAGAAGAGTTGAAACAATAGGAGTCAGTACTGACCAAGTGGAAGCTGCAATAAGAGCAACCGAAAAGATGGTCAACATTGTTCTACTAATGTCCAATTCTTAGTGTAATTTACTTTTTGGTAAATTACTTTAGCAAATGCTCAAGTAATGCCATTCTAATGTATATTCCATTTTCGGCTTGTCTAAAATATGCAACTCTTTGATCCTTTTGCTCAATTTCAATTGGTAAATTAATTTCTTCAACATGGGGCAAGGGGTGCATTATTATTGAACCTTTTTTAACTTGTCCTAAATTATGTGAATCAATTGTGTATTTGCCTTTCGTTTTCGCATAATCCTCTGGGCTCATTCTTTCTTTTTGTATTCGAGTCATATAAATGACATCCGCAATTGGCAAAACTTTACTAAAATCTTCTTCTTCAGTGAAATCCACTTTGTGTTTTATTAAATAATCCTTTATTTCGTTTTTCATTTGAAGGTCTTTTGGTGAAACAAAAATCAATTTTATCCCCTCAAATTTTCCAAGTAGATATGCTAAGGAATGTACAGTTCTTCCATTTAATAAATCTCCAACCATTGCTACTGTAATCCCATCCGTTTTTCCTAGCTCTCTATATATTGTGTACAAATCAAGCATTGCTTGGGTGGGATGTTGTCCTTTTCCCGATCCGGCATTAATAAATGGTTTTTTAGCTACACTAATCGTTTTTTCTGCAGCATCATCTTCATAATGTCTTATTACAATACAATCCGAATATGCGGATACAATTCTAATAGTATCTTCAAGTGATTCTCCTTTAATGGCACTAGAAAATTCTTTAGCATTTTCGGTACTCAATACTTTTCCGCCCATTCGCAACATTGCTGCTTCAAAACTAAGTCTAGTTCTTGTACTCGGCTCATAAAATAAAGTAGCCAAGATTTTACCCCTCAAAGTATCTTCCTGTTTAACACGAAGCGCATCTGCTCTTGCAAACAGTGAATAAAGAAGATCCCTATTGAGTTGCTGTGATTCAACCAAATATGGAAGTTTGTTCATTTCAAAACCATTAACTACTAAAACAAAAGGTTTTTAGAATTTTTGGCTTATCTAAAGACATATATATTTCAAAGAACCTTATTTATGTCTTCTTTTTTTAAATAATTTCAATTCTTGATTTGTGTTTAAGTTATTTTGAAAGCAATAGCAAAAATGAAGTATTTTTTATTGCTTTAATGGAATGTTTCTCATTTTTTTTCATGTGGATTAAAACATCTTTTTTCATTTTTATCTTTTTTCCACTAAGAACAAATACTCCTTCTCCTTTAATAACAAAAACAAATCCTTCTTTTGTTGAAGTGTGCTCAGAAAGCTCGCTTCCCTTTGGCATGCAAAATAAAGTGACGTCTTTTTCATTGGATTTTACAATAACTTTGCTAAGTATTCCGTTTTTTGGGTATTCAATTAACTTTTTTATGTTAAAACTGTGTTCATTCATCCTAGTACCAATCTTTAATTTAGTATTAATAATCCATAAAAACAATTGCTTTCATTCATAATTCATGGAAACAGAGTTAGTTAAAGTTGGTAAGAATATTAATAATAACTTTGAGATTACTAAGGCAGCAAATTTATTAAAAAAAGGGGAAGTTGTTGTTTTTCCAACTGAAACCGTTTATGGTCTTGGAGCAAATGCATTTAATGAAATAGCTGTTGCAAAAATTTTTCAAGCAAAAAACCGTCCCGCTGATAACCCAACAATAGTTCACATTTCTAGTATTGAACAATTAAATCAAGTTGTGACAAAAGTTCCAAAAAAAGCCATTAAATTAATTAAAGAATTCTGGCCGGGTCCGCTAACACTAGTTCTTCAAAAATCAGCAAATATTCCAAATAATGTGACTGCTGGATTAAGTTCTGTTGCAGTAAGAATGCCTTCTCATCCTGTTGCTCTTGCACTGATTAAAGAATGTAATTTTCCAATTGCTGCTCCTAGTGCAAACACATCTACTCGTCCTTCTCCAACATGTGCAAAACATGCTTTTGATGATTTGAAAGAGAGAGTGCCTTTGGTGATTGATGCCGGTTCTTGTGAGCATGGTCTTGAATCAACTGTAATTAGTTTGCTTGAAGAAAAACCAGTTCTACTTCGTCCAGGAGCAATTACAATTGAACAAATTGAAAGAGTTATTGGGAAAATTAATGTTACTAAACAAAAGTCAGCTAAAAATATGGCTGATAAACCTCTAAGCCCCGGTATGAAATACAAACATTATTCTCCAAAAGCGCAAGTAATTCTTGTGATCCCAAAAAAGGGGGCTTCATTTGTTCAAAAAGTATTTGAATCAGATATTGACAAATTAAATATTGGCGTAATCTCTTTTTCAAAAAAAATTGGGGTTGAGAAAGAATATTTTTTCGATAAAAGTTTACCTTTGTATGCAAGAGAATTATTCGCTTCTTTTCGGGAACTTGACGCAATTGGTGTTGAAGCTATTTTTGTTGAGGGAGTAGAAGAAAAAGGACTTGGACTAGCTATAATGAATAGATTAAAGAAAGCCTCATCGAAGATTATTTAAGGACAAAATACCTAACTTTGAGCATGTGTGGAATAGTTGGGTTAGTTAATTTTAAGGACTCTGAAGCAAACATAAAGATTGCACTTGAAGCAATTTCTTATCGTGGAAAGGACCACTCAAAAATAATTTACCACAATTCTGTTGTTTTGGGGCATAATTTGCACTCAGTAGTCGATTTTGTTGTACAACCACTTGAATCACAAAAGAGTATATTAGTTTCGAATTGTGAAATATACAATTGGAAACAACTTGCAAGAAAATACAAAATAAAAGCAAGTAATGATTCCGAATTAATTCAAAAAATGCTTGATTCAACAAAAGTATCACAATTTCCAAAGTTAATTGAGAAGTTTGATGGAGATTACTCGTTTGTATATTATTCAAAAAAAGAAGAAAAATTGTTCTTGGCTCGGGATATAGTTGGGGTAAAGCCCCTTGTGTATTTCTTTGATGAGAAATCAAAAGAATTTGCTTTTGCTTCAGAAAAAAAAGCGTTAAACTCAATTAAAATTAATTCAATTCATTTAAACCCAAGAAAAATTATTGTTTTTGACTTAAAAAAACATAAACTTTCAATTGTTGATAGAAAAATTAAATTCAAAAAAGTTAAGAGTCCGTTGCCAGATATTAGAAAATCATTATTTTCGGCTGTAAAAAAAAGAATTCCTCAAAAAGAGTTTGCTTTGTTGTTTTCAGGCGGACTTGACTCTACATTAATAGCAAAAATTCTAAAACAAAACAAAAAAAAGTTTTCTTGTTTGTTTGCAGGAGTGTTTGATGAACAAAACCTTTTTTTGGATCCAAAAGATTTACTTGCGGTAGAAGAAGTTACTAAAAAACTAAATCTTAATCTTTCAATAAGAAAAGTTACAATTGATGAATTAGAAAAAGAACTGCCAAAAATTATTACTCTTATTGAATCAAGTGATCCAATTAGGGTGGGGGTCGCTTCAACAATTTATTTTGCCTCAAAAGACGTTTCTCAACTTGGAGTAAAGGTGGTTTTTTCTGGTTTGGGGGCTGATGAGTTATTTGCAGGATATTTTAGATTCAAAAATTCAAATAACATAAATAAAGATTGTTATTCATACTTAATCAAAATGTATGAAAATGATTTGTATTTTGAAGATATTATTTCAATGGCAAACAAGTTAGAATTAAGAGTTCCATTTCTTGATAAAGAATTAGTGGAAAGATCCCTAAAACTTTCTGCAAAGTATAAATTGGTCACAAAAAATGAGCAAATTATTAATAAAAAAATACTTAGGGATATTGCTCTTGGTTTAAAATTACCAAAAGAAATTGCTATGAGGGAAAAGAGAGCTGCTCAATATGGCAGTAATTTTGATAAAGCAATAGAATTTTTGGCAAAGAAAAGAGGGTTTAAGTCAAAATCAGATTATCT
>CAZIEL010000056.1:0-6421 GCA_964538165.1 uncultured archaeon
GAAAAATGTGGCTTTACATAAACCAACACAGACAAGAATACTTAGAACGCTACCATAAGCGTTCAAATGTAGAAACAACCTTCTCAATGGTTAAAAGAAAATTTGGCTCAAACCTAATGACAAAAAACTACGCCGCAAACGTAAATGAAATATTATGCAAAATTATTTGTCATAATTTGTGTTGTCTAATTTCAGCTTATTACGAATTAAATTTAGAACAAGCTTTATGCACAAAAGCCTATGAAAACCAAAAAATTACAATAAAAGCCTAAGTTAATAAACAAAGCCCGTTAAATAAACTAAAAATAAGGCTTTTTTTAGAAGTCTTGCCCCTAAAGCTTTTATAATAACGTTGGGGCAATAATTAACTGACAAGTATGGCAAAATTTTTACGATTTAAGTTTGGGAGCTTTGGCTCTTGGTTTAGAGGAAGAGGCTCAAAAAAGAAAGAAGCTCCTCAAAAACCAATTACTGCAGATTCTACTATTGAAGCAAAAGCAGTTGAAAAAAAAGCTGAACCAAAATTAACCCCTGCACAAATGCACAAAAAGTATTTTGTGCAAAAAGAAGAAGCCGGACTTGGTTTTGTTGTTCCACTACGCGGAAGAGGATTTGTTCAAAAAAACGAAAGATTAATGGGTAAAAGAAAAACACTTCTTGGAGAATTTGGAATTAGTGGAAGAAAAGCAGAAAGAATACTTGAACTGTTTAGATTAAGAAAAGCCGCATCAATAGTAAGTAATTCTAGAGGATTTGCAACAGAGGCAACAGTAAAAGTGCTTCTTGAATTTATGAGAGCGCAACACAAAAAGTATGTTGAAAAGAAAGATGAATCAATGATAATGGTTAGTGAACACGCAATTAAATGCATGACTTCTGCACTAGAAAATAAAGACAAAGAGAGAATTAACAAACTTATGGACAACCCATTTAACGAGGGATTGTATGATGAAGTTTTATTAGCCGATTTTGCAATAAACCCTCATGTTGAACCACTTTCGAGAATGACTACCGGAAACTATTTGGGTTACATGATAGCTTTTGAATCAGCAGAAAAAGAATTAAAAGCATTAATGGGTGAAGCTTATGATGGATTTTGTGCAAGAGAAAAAGAAGAGAGAAAAAGAATTTGAATTGGAGTTGAAAAAATGGTTTCAATAATAGAAAAAAGAAAAATAGATCACTTAAATTTGTGTACAAAAAAAAATGTTGCGTTTCCAACAAAAACAACTTTGCTTGAAGATGTGGAATTAAGTTACAAATCTCTTCCAGAATTAAACTTAAACGAAATAGATCTTAGTACTGAGTTTTTAGGAAAAAAGTTTTCTTTCCCATTTATTGCTTCAGCAATAACTGGCGGAGCACAAGTAGCAAAAAAAGTTAATTTAGAGATTGCTGCGGCTTGTCAAGAAATGGGAGTAGGAATGGGACTAGGAAGCATGAGAGCAATGCTCCAACAACCATCATTAACAGAAACTTACTACATTAGAGACGTTGCACCGGACATTTTCCTTGCTGGAAACATTGGTTGTGCACAACTAAAACAATTTACTCCTGAACAATTAAACGAAGCACTAAATGCAATTGAAGCAAACGCACTAGCAATACACTTAAACGCAGCACAAGAAGCCGTACAACCAGAAGGAGACGCAGATTTCACTGGATTGATTCAAAAAATTGCTGAATATGCTGACAAGATAAGCATTCCAGTTTATGTAAAAGAAGTTGGACACGGAATAAGTTACGAAGTAGCATTCGCACTAAAAGAAACAAACATCAAAGCAATAGATGTCCAAGGAGCCGGCGGAACAAGCTGGACAAAAGTAGATTCGCTTCGGCACAAAAACGGATTTGGTGAAATATTCCAAGATTATGGAATACCTACTGCAGTATCAGTGATAAATACTAAACACGCTTTACACGGAACACAAAAAAAGATAATTGCCACGGGGGGAATTAGAAATGGGCTTGAAGCAATAAAAGCAATCGCACTTGGAGCAGACATGGTTGGAAACGCAATGCCAATACTAAAAGCACAACAATCAAAAGGAACAAAAGGAATAGTTGACTACTTAAACAACTTCAAAAGAGAAATGGAAATCGCTGCATTCCTACATGGGTGCAAAGACATAAATGAAACCCACCAGGAAAAACCAATCGTATTAGGAAAACTAAGAGAATGGCTCGGGAAATAATGCTTGGTTAATCTTTTTATACAAAAAAGTAGTACTCTTTCTGTGAACACAATGAACATAAAACAAAATTCTCGTGCGCAGGGTACTGTTGAGTATTTGGTGATTATTGGGGTTGTTGTTGTTATTTCTTTGGTTGTTGTTGGGGTATATGATGGTTCAACAAACAAATTATATATTAATGGAGTGTTAAGAGATGCTGTTGCAGTAAGTGGAACATTACTCTCAAATACAAACCCGTTAGAAATTGGTAGAGCTGCTCATTACACAAGCCGATTGCTAAATGGAGTGGTGGAAGAAGTTGCAATTTGGAATCGTGCCCTAGATACAAACGAAGTTAAGGAACTCTTCAACAAAAGTGCTTCAAAAATTGGATTAAAATATAGGGGTTGTGCAGATTCAACTTGTTCAACTAACCCTCTTTGGTCAGTCATAACATATCCTGATTCAAATAACAGAGTGAGTTTAGATGCGCTTGATGGAAATAGATTTATGCAATACGCACTCCATCCAACACTTTACCAATTCCCTGATGGAAACTACTTTTACAATGCATTTGCACAAGTAAAAGACTCAAACTTGGTTTACAGCAACTAGTTTTTAACCAAAAAAACCAAATTCACTCGTCAATTGTCGAACTGTACTTCGCTTTTTACAAAGGTTTTTATACCTCTACTTCCAACTAGTATGTTTGCCTGGTAAGCAAGTAAAGTATTATTTTGGAAGAGTTTATACAGGTAGAAAAAAATCAAAAGAAGTGAAGATGATTTTAGCATGAAAGTGCCTTTACTAAAAATAGAAGAAAGAACAACTACTTTTAAAGAAGTAGAAGTGGGTTTCACTAAAGAAGAAGCTCTTGCAGAAGCAAATAGATGCCTTCAATGTAAATCTCCAACTTGTGTGAAAGCCTGTCCCGCAAATGTAAACATTCCTGCTTTTATTAAAGAGTTTAGAGAAGGAGATTTAGTTAAAGCAGCTAATATTATTAGAGAGAAAAACTTTTTCCCAAGTATTTGCGGGAGAATTTGTCAACAAGAGAATCAATGCGAAGGGGCCTGTGTACTAGCCAAAACAAAAGAAGGCGCAGTATGTGTTGGAGGAATTGAAAGATATATTGGAGACAACGCCCCCTTACCCCCAAGACACAATTTGGTTGGAAAACACATTGCAGTAATTGGTTCAGGCCCAAGCGGGCTTGCAGTGGCAGCATATTTATCACAAATAGGGATGCATGTAACAATTCTTGAGGGCACAAATTCTTTTGGGGGCGTAATTAAATATGGTGTTCCCGAATTTAGGTTACCAAAAGATGTGGTGTCTCGTGAACTAGCAGGACTACAAGATTTAGGAATTGATTTTGAGCCAAATGCAAAAATAGATGAAGAAGGACTAGAAAATATTTCAAAAAAATATGATGCAGTATTTATGGGGACAGGAGTAGGAAAACCAAGACTACTTGATGTTCCAGGTTCCTCACTAAAAGGCGTAATGAGTGCAATGAAATTTCTAATTAATTTAAACCAATCTGGATTACAAATGGTTACCCCTGGAGAAAAAGTTGCAGTGGTGGGGGCAGGATATGTTGGAATTGATGCCGCAAGAAGCGCAATTAGGCTTGGGGGGGATGTTACTTGTTTAACTGTTGAAAACGAAAAACAAGCAAGAGAAAAAGTATCTTATAAAGATTATGATGAAGCAAAAGAAGAGGGAGTAAAATTTATTTTTGGGGTAAAAGTGAAAGAAATAATTGGAAAAGAAAAAGTAGAAAAAATTGTTTACAAAAATCACGTAGAAGGAAATTTAGATTGTTCAAAAGTGATTTGTGCAATTGGACAAGAACATGATGAAGATTCGCTAAAAACACCAATAAGAACAGGAAAAAACGGGTGCGTTGAAGTAAATAATAACTTTCAAACAAGCATTTCAAATGTATTTGCTGCAGGAGATTGTGTGCACGGCCCAAAAACAGTAATACATGCAGTAGACACTGGAAGAAAGGCAAGCGAAGCAATAGTGCGATATTTGGATAAAAAAATTGCTGATGAAGAAATGGGAATTAAAACAGTTGATGTTTCAGAGAAAGTAGTTCCAAAGCCAGATCACTCAAACAAAGATATTTAATAACAAAAAGAATAATTATTTGAAAAGAAAAATTGTTTTTATATATCAAAAAAACTTTTGGGGGTTGTTTAGATGAATAAAGAAGCATTCAGTGGATTTTATAAAAAAACAATAACAGAACGACAAGAAATATTGGCCAAAGAATTTGGATTGACTGAACAAGAAAAACAATTGCTTTCAAAAGAAGGGCCCCTTCCTTTTAGTGTTGCAGACAGAATGATAGAAAACGTTGTGGGCACAATGCCTCTTCCGTATGGACTTGCAACAAACTTTGTTATCGATGGGAAAGATTATATTATTCCATTTGCTTTAGAAGAACCAAGTGTAGTGGCCGCCGCAAGTAATGCTGCAAAATTATCTGGGGGTTTTATTACAAGTGCGGATGAACCAATAATGATTGGATTAATCCAAGTTGTAAAATGCAACGATGCAAAATCCTCACTTGCAAAGATACTTGCAAAAAAAGAAGAATTATTAGAGCAAATAAAACAAATTGATCCAATTCTAGTAAAATTTGGAGGTGGCCCAAAGGATTTGAAAGGAGAAGTGCTAAAAACTTCAAGGGGAGATATGATTTCTCTCCAACTCTTAGTTGATGTACGAGATGCAATGGGACCAAATGCAATAAACACAATGACTGAAAAAATTTCTCCAAAAATAGAAGAAATTTCTGGGGGCGAAGTAAGATTAAGAATTATTTCTAATTTAGCAATTTATAGAAAAGCAAGAGCAAAAACAATTTGGACAAAACAAAAACTAGAAGAAAGTTTTAACGGAACAATGAAAGGAAACGAAATAATTGAAAGAATACTTGATGCTTATGAATATGCAGTTGCGACCCAATTTAGATGCTCAACACATAACAAAGGAATAATGAATGGAGTAGACGCACTAACAATTGCAACAGGAAATGATTTTAGAGGAGTAGAAGCAGGAGCACACTCTTACGCAGCATATGGACATGAGTACCAATCACTAACTAAATATTACAAAGATAAAGAAGGAAATTTGATTGGGGAAATAGAAATGCCAATGGTTCTTGCAACAATTGGGGGAACAATGAAATCAAATCCGATGGCACAACTTTCACTAAAAATATTAGGAATAAAAACATCAATGGAATTAGCAAGAGTGGGAGCAGCAGTTGGACTTGCACAAAACTTTGCAGCATTAAGAGCCCTCGCAACAACAGGAATCCAAGCCGGACACATGAAACTACACGCGCGTTCACTAGCGGCACAAGCAGGAGCACACGAAAATGAAATAGATATAGTTGCCCAAAAAATGATTGAAGCAAAAGAAATAAATCAACTAAAAGCAGAAAGTATACTAAAAGAACTGCGAAAATGATTTTATGTCAAAAGAATTTGCTTACTTTGGGGTAATACACTCTGACCCAAGTTGGGACACAGTAAAAACTGCTCTAAAACAAACTATAAAACCGGGCCAAGTAGTTGCATATGAAATTACTCCTAAAGGACTAAGAGAACTTCAACCCTATTTAGATTTAATTAGAAAATCAAAAAAAGGTAACGCAACCGCTGAAGAAGAAACAAAATTAAAAAGATTTTTTGCTGCAGCAAGAATAACACCCGACATTGCATTTAGTGCAAAATTAGTTTTTATGTTACAATCAATGGGTTGTACAATAATTCCCCTTGGTTCAAGCACCGTAAAATCTGCAGAAAAAAGAATTGATGTATTAATAGCACAAGCACAAAAAAGAAAAGATACTGCAAAGGCAGAAAAACTTGCTTGGAGAAAAGAAGAATTAGTTGCAGTAAAAGAATATTCAGCTTTTAGAAAAAAAGTGATTAAGTCAAATCCTGACGCGGTAATAGTTGGAGCAAAACACCATGGCGCTTTTGTTGGATTGCCACACAGAGTGGTAATGGATGAAATGCCCCTTGCTAGAATCTTAATTGGTAAAAAGCTTACTTCTTCAATGCATAGAAGAGCTATCGCAAGAAGTACAATTACACAAAAAAGAATTAATCGATTACTTAATAGAAAAATAGGGGGTGCGCAAAAGAAATAAGTCTTTTTTTATTATAAAATCCACGAACACAAAAAGGCTCGACAATTGACGAATCAAACTTCGTCTTATG
>CAZIEL010000057.1:0-6342 GCA_964538165.1 uncultured archaeon
CAACTACTCCAACAATAACTAAATACTCAATAGTACCTTGAGCAATTTTTGAAGTATATTCCATTCACAAATAAACAAATAAAGACGTATAAAATTGTTACTTTTGGTAAAAAGATTTGAAGCCAAGTGCTTTTTAGCACTTGACTCAAAAAAAGTGTTCTAGTACTCTTCAGTTCGCACATAATAATATTCTTTTTCGTGATCACATGCAGGACACTTATCAGGCGGACTTGTACCAATATGCATATACCCACATTTTCTACAAAACCAAACAACAGGCTTATCTTTTTTTAATAAACTACCGCCTTGAATTGCAGTAAGAATTTTTTCATATCTTTCTTTGTGGTGTTTTTCAGCAACTGCAATTGCCATTAATCTTTTTGCTACATCCGGCAACCCATCAGCAACAGCTTGTTTTGCAAACTCAGGATACATTGATTCAAACTCGTGAGTCTCCCCACCAATTGCTCCTTTTAAATTATCCAAAGTCGAACCAAACATTGCTGCTCCCTCTGTATCCACCATCATTGGCCCTGGACCCTTACCCATCTTTGCTTGCAATTGATTAATCATTTTACTTAACTGTTTAGCGTGTTCCCTTTCTTGATCAGCAGTTTCTAAAAACACGGCTTCAAGTTCATAATAAGCATCCTTCATTGCTTGTTTAGCAAACATAGTATACCTATTTCTAGCTTGACTCTCTCCAATGAATGCTTTGTGTAAATTTTCTAATGTTTTTTGCACAATAATCCCCCTCCATAATACAAAATTATTATAATAAATAAAGTAAAATAGAATATTAAATGGTTCCGTTTTAACCCATTTTTAATAAATATTATTTCAACCAACCAAACTATTAAATACCAAAACAACCAACTTAATGCAAAAGGAAACATTATGACTCTAACAGAAAAAGCATATCTAAAAGCCATTGAAGCGATAGAAAAATGCTCCACCCCACACGGATTATATGCTTCTGGCGGAAAAGAAGGATATAATTCGGTTTGGTCAAGAGACAGTATGATTTGTTTGTTGGGGGCCGCATTAGTTAAAAATGATAAATTCAAAAAAGTTCTTTCAAAAACAATAGAAACACTATCAATTCATCAGAGTAAAAGAGGACAAATACCAAATTGTGTTGATATTTATGATAAGAAGAGAAGAAAACAAGTAACTTTTGCAACAATGGACAGTACTCTTTGGTACCTAATTGGGCAAGAATATTTTTCAAAGGCATTTAAGGATAAAAAACTCAAAAACAAATTCAAAAGAAATATTCAAGCAGGGTTTAATTGGGTTGGATACCAAGATGCAGGGGAAGAAAAACTTCCAGAACAACAACCAACTTCTGATTGGCAGGATTGTTTTCCTCATAAATACGGCCACGTTCTAAACAGCCAAGCTCTTTATTATGGTGCGTTAAAAATTCATGGAATGAACAAATCCGCAGAAAAAGTAAAACACATAATTAATGGTTATGAACGAAAAGATCTAATGATGTACAGCAAAAGGAAAGGATATTATCTTCCTTGGATTTGGAAAGACCATGATGGAATAAGAGAACAAGAAGATTGGTTTGATTCTTCAGGAAACTTACTTTCAATAATATTTGGATTAACTGAAAAAAAACGAGCAAATTCAATAATTAACTATATTAAAAGAAAAAAAATTAATAAACCCTACCCAGTAAAAGCAATGTTTCCTCCAATAGAAATTCATTCAAGCGAATGGAAAGACTATTTTTCTAAATGCATTGCAAACGAACCTTATAGTTATATTAATGGAGGAATTTGGCCTTACATTGGCGGACTTTATGTGGTAGCACTAGTTGCAGTTGGAAAAATTAAAGAAGCAGAAATTGAATTAGATCAATTAGCAAAAACAAATTTGCTTGGAAAAGAACACGCTTGGGAATTTAATGAATGGATTCACCCAATAACAGGAAAAGCAAGTGGCAGCGATTATCATGCATGGAGTGCAGGAGCATACATTTTTGCTTATCACGCAGTAAAACAAAAACAAGTACCCTTAATAAAAACAAAATATTAGAACAAAGAAAATAATTATGAGTTTGGCTAAATAAAAAAGCTTATTCAAAATTTAATTTCTTTTTTATTAAATCCGAAATATCTTTTGAAGTTTTTAAATAACTAAACTTTTCAGAAGCAAATTCTCTTGCTTGATTCCCAATCTTTTCTGCAAGCGAATTATCAGTACAAAGTTTTAGAATATATTCTGCTAATTCATTCTCATCAGCTTTAACTGCAAAAACTTTTGGAGTGTCAAACTTAATTTGCATTTCTTTTGGAAACCCTTGGTGAGGATAAACCCATTCTTCTTCTAAAACAATTTCGCTAGCAACTTTAGCTAAGTACCCTGTTTTTTTGTGAATGATAGTGTCCTTAATTCCCATAGCATCAATACTAACAACTGGTTTTCCACAACATTGTGCCTCAACTTGAAGCATTCCAAAACCTTCAATTCTACTTGGCGCAGCATAAACATCACAAGCACAAAGCATTGCACGAGTAAATTCTCGAGAAGAAGGACCCTCAACAAAAGTAATTTTTTTTTCATCAAGCCCATAATCTTTAATTATTTGATTTTCATCATCTCGATGATACTTTGGACAATACCAACTTTTTCCAACATAATGCCAATCCTTAAATTCTTTATCAACAATACTCAACGCTTTGAGAACTTCTTGTGAACCCTTACTTGTAGTATCCCCTCCAATAGTCATAATCAACTTTGTTTCATCACTAACTCCAACCATCTCACGTATTGCTCTAACTCGAGGATCAGTTTTAGGTAAAGGACTCATTGCTTTAGTATCAATCCCAATGGGCATTGGAAAAATATTTTTATTAGTCACTCCATCGCGAATATAAGTTTTTTTTACCCACTCACTAGTAGTAAGAATAAGAGGCATTTCATTGAATTTATCAATATAATTACTTACCCACCCATCCGCATTAAGCCACGGAACTGGTTGAACTCCTTTTTTTTGAGGGCCCGCAACAATATCAGGATAATCACCCCAATAACCAATTCCAATTGCAACATCTGGTTTAAATGAATTATAAATCCATTTTTTTTCTAAATCAGCTTTTCTATCACAAGGAACAGCTTTGTCACCAATCTCATTCAATCCATGATAAAGCATTTCACCTTGAATACTAACTCCATCAAATTGCATTGGATAAGGGTATATCACCATTGATTTCAATTTTCAACACCTAAATAAAAAAAATTCTAATTAATTGTGCCTCGATTAAAGGATTCAAATCTTCTGCAACACTTTTCTTCAAATCCGTTCTTATTAAATCCATACGCGGACATAATTATAAACTTTTTCTTTTCAAGCTCACAATCCGACAAGACAAGATTCAAATCAGATTTTTGTTTCGCAACACAAATTTTACCCTTATTAGTGTAAGAAAAAAACAAAAGCTCTTTACAAATAATTTTTTTATTTAACACAAGATTTTTCACAGCCTCAAAAACATCTTTGTGTCTATTGTGACCATACTCTCCATTTTCTCCATGAGTTAAAATTACATCAAAATTATTATTTTTTATTTTATTATTTTTGCCACAAAGCATATTCATAATCCTTGAGATTACCTCCTTCTGTTCAACTCTTTTTTCTGTTTTTTCATCTTCAAGATCCGACATTGCACAATCAGCGCCATAAATACTACAAACTTTAGCAAACTTTGGAGCACGATCAGGATCGGTTTTTCGGCACAAAGAAATAATTTTAATATTTGATCTTTTTCTTTCCTTCAATAAATATCCCCCACACCAAATGGTTTCATCATCTGGATGCGCAACAATAACAAGAATCTTCTTCATAAAGAAAGAGAAAGGCATAGGAACTTATTAAGCTTTAGTGCGGGCCAATACCCAACAACTAATTGAACAAAAAAACTGTCTTTCCCATCACAAAAAAAGCTTTTATATTCAAAAAGTTAATTTAGTTACATGAAACTAATAGGTGTCGATGTGGGAGCAACAAAAATTTGCTCAGCACTCACCAATGGAAAAAAAATACTTAAAAGTTATATCTCAAAAACTAAAAAAGATTCATCCAAAACCGAAATTGTGAACCAAATTCTTTTTGCAATAGAAAAAGTTTTTACAAAAGATGTTAAAGGAATAGGAATTGGGGTTCCAGCGTTAGTTGTTAACGGAATTGTTTATGAAGCAGCTAACATAAAAAATTTGGATAAAATTAATTTGAAAAAAATTGTAGAAAAAAAGTTTAAAGTAAAAACTTTCTTAAATAATGATGCAAAATGCTTTGCGTTAGGCGAACTATTATTTGGAAATGGAAGAAAATTTAAAAATTTCGCTGCAGTCACAATAGGAAGCGGAATTGGAACTGGATTAATTATAAATAAACAACTTTACGAGGGACGAAATTGCGGAGCTGGAGAATATGGTCGAATCTGTTTTAGCGGAAAAGAAATTGAAGAAGGAGCTTGCGCTAAATTTTTTGAAAAAAAGCACACAACAGGAAAAATTATGTTTCAAAGAGCAAAAAACGGGGACAAAAAAGCAAAAATAGTTTTTGATGAATTTGGAAAAAATATTGGATCATTTTTATCCACAATCGTAGATTCGATTAATCCTGAAGCAATAATATTGGGCGGCTCAATAGCAGATTCTTTTCCTTTTTTCAAAAAAGAAATGCTCAAAGAATTAAAAAAACACACTTACAAAAAAAGTTTTTCTGGGTTAAAAATAATTAAATCAAAAAATAAGAATATTAGTGTTCTTGGTGCTGCTAGTCTTTGCTATTTACAATAAATGTAGTGTTGAATAAAATTAACAAAAAGTGCTTATTGTTTTAAATTGTGCGAAACAGTTTCTTTAATAGAAACCAGATCTTTATTTAAAACAATTTCTTTTTCAGAAGGGAATCCTTTTTTCTTCACTAACTCTTTTGCATGTTTTATTCGCAATCTAGCAGAGAGATAAGAAATAGTTGATTCCGCCCCTTCATTAAGATTTATTGTTGCACTCCCAAGTCCATCATGACAACCCCCGCTAAGTTCATCATAAACAGCACACCCAGTTTCATTATTTCCTAAAAACCAATCAAATGCAACATACGCATTTTCAAAATACTTTTCTTTTTTTGTTGCTTGGTATGCATCAATAAGCAAATCAATCATCGAACAAGCATCAACGGGTTGCTGATCAAAATGTGCTCTTTTTCCTGATTTATGATACCACCCATCATGTCCAACAGGACAAAACATTTCGTTCTGAAAAGTTGTTGAAATCAAAAAATCTGTTGTCGAAACAGCTACATCAAGATAATCCTGATTTTTTGTTTCAGCATATGCTTTGAAAAGAGCTTCACTTTGCCTTCCATTTGAATAAGTTAAATAACTTTGGAACCAATCCCACCCCGAACTTGAATTTTCTTTATACTCTTTAACAAGAATATCCGCAAGAGAACTAATAGTGTTGGTTACTTCTTGGCTATTTAGAGTTTTATTATACTCACACAAACCAATTAAAATAAACGCAATTGATTTTGATGACTCAACTTTACTAAAAATGGGAGCTGCTTTTTCAATCATTTTTGAAGCCTTAAACCTAATTTCTTCAGGAACATTTTTTGAAGAAAATAATACTCCTAAAGCCCAAATTGCTCTTCCAAAAGCATCACTACTCCAATCTTCTTTATCAACCACTTTATTTTTGTCGACCAAATTATAAAAATTACCATCATCAGATTGAGTATATTTGACAAAATCAAAGTACTTTTCAAGCAATTTGAACACAGACTCATCATTTTTTGTTGACAAGTAATCACAACAAAAAGCCAACGCACGCGCATTGTCATCAAGAGTATACCCTGATTCAATATCGGGCTTTGTATTTTTTGAAAACTGAATTATCCCAAATGAATCAGTCAGTTTTTGCAAATGACCAAGTTTAATTTTTGGCAAAATTTTTGAATACTTTTCAGTAATTGGAACTTTTTCATTAAAAATATTCATATAAGATTTAGCAACATTATGCCAAGTCATTTTTCTTGTTTCAGCATAAGCAATTCTACCCATTTCTTTTCTTAAATTATCATCAGAAAGTAATTCAATAATTGCTCTAGAAAAAGAACTGCTACTCTTAAATCTTGCAAATCTTCCAACCGAATCATTCAATATTTCTTTTGCATGCAAAAAAGGAGTTGAGATAACTGGCCTGCCAGCCCCCATAGCATAAGAAAGAGTACCACTAGTAATTTGGTTTGGATTAAGACTTGAAGAAATATAAATATCGGTTGCCTTCAAATAGGAAACAATTTCACTAAGTTTTAAGTAC
>CAZIEL010000058.1:0-6272 GCA_964538165.1 uncultured archaeon
ATTTATTCCAGAAGAGAAACCAGGAAATGTTCTTAGTACAAGTTCTTAAAACTTTGAAGGACAAGGTACTTCATCAGAATTAATATCAATTGTGCCAACTGAAACTCCTGAAGGGTTTGAGGTTGATACTTCAACATTAACAAACTCTGAAAGCAAGCACTCTTTTTCAAACCCAGCAACTCCAAAAACCATTAACACTTCTGCAGAAGAATCATCCTTCAACAAGTAAGTTACTTCAGCATAATCAATATTTACTGTGGTTGGTTGGCCATTAACAACATTAAAACCACAAGTTGCGAAAGAACTTCCTGATAAAGTTAGGATAGCTATGACTAACAGCAAAAAGGCAAAGATTCTGCCACTATTAAGGCCCATATAATCGTTTAAAAGAGGAAAAAACTAGTATAAAATGGTTCTTGTGGATGAGGGCTTGTGCGAAAAGTATCTCGCATGGGCTTTTGTGCGAAAAGGTTCGTTTTGCTAAATTTTTTAAAAAAGATGGATTTTTGCAGCTTTCTTAGAAGAACAATAAAATCGGTTTTAATTTTTTAAATAAGATAATTCTAAGGGACACAAAGTGTAATTAAGGTCTATTCTATTGGCTTTCATTAGTGAACAACCCCCCCATAAATAAGTGACCCCATAAACCCCATCTCCAAGATACAAATCAGGGGCACCAAAAGAATGCATCATTTCATGAAGCATTATGTTCCAAAATTGTGTACCAATTTCATTATTGTATAGCATTTCTTTTTGTATTCCCCCGAGCATATCTCCTTGCCCAACATACAATCCGTTTGCTGAAATATTTCCCATAAAATTGCCCACATAATTTCTGTCAGTGTCGGTCAATGTTTCGGTAGGAAATGCAATATATCTGTGTGTCCAATTTGTGTTTTGAATTTTGCAGAGTTGCAATAAGGCATCAATACGAATATTGTAATTCTCTGGCAAGCCTGAGTCTATGAGATTTTTTATCTCCGCTGGTGTTGCGCTACACTTTATTTTTGTTACTAACGTTGGCTGCGGGATACCGACGCTTAATTTTATTGAGTCGAGTTTTGACTTGAGTTTTTCAACCTCGTTTTGGATTGCCGAGTCAGTTCTATTTATTACAGCATCATCATTTTGTAAGTATATAGTTGCCAACAGCATATTAATGTCCGTAGGCTTCTTGTCAAGGCTTGTGGCTTGGAAACAATGGTGTGCAATACAAGCGCTTCCATTTTGACACGGATTTTTCTTATTGCAGCCGATGCCCCCTAAAGGCACGTATAAGTCACTTGTGCAAAGCGCTATCCCCCAGCCAGGCGTGTTTGTTTTATATCCATGACAGTCCTCGATTGGGGGGCGATTTGGGTCATAGATCGAGAAGGGGGCTGAATTAAAAACCCCCCCAACCCCACAATTTCGATTATCATAATTATAGGGCGCAATAACAATACTTGCGCCGAGCGAAATATTATTTGTTGGAAAGTTTATGTCAAATTTTTTTGATTCTCCATTTTTCAAAGTGAGTATCTTTTCATTTCCTAACCCTATATCCCCATACAAAACCACTATTTCTTTTGCAAATGAATCCGCAGACTCATGAGGTGCTTTTGGATAAAAATAAACAATTAGCCCTATATTCAAATCAGAGGGATAATTGTTATGAATTTCAAAAGTTCGTTTTGAATCAGAATTAATCAAATAGGATTTATTTTTATCAACTTCAGAAAACCACACTGAATTAGACTTAGTATAAGATATTGATTGAGCTACCCCATCAATACACTGTAAATAATCTTGGTTATAACATAGGTCTCCACAAACAAGCTTGCATGAAAAATCATAATCATCTACAAAAGTATTTGGAGGATTAGCATTTATATCTGAAGCAAAAGTCATAGATTCAGCAATTTGCTTCATTGTGGATTCATCAAAGGATACTTTTTTGGGGTTGTGCGCAGATGTGGTAAAAATTAATATAAAATAATTCTGTCCATAACTCCACCGGAGGGTGGAAGAGTTTTGAGATTTTGTGAAAAACGCTTTATTATTTCCGACCAAAAGAGTTTTTCCTTCAAAAGAGTCAACAGGGATATTTGAGATTAATAAGTATTTATCAGGCGACTGTAAAAGTGTGAACTTTGTTTCAAAATCCACCCCTGATCTACAAATCGTATAAAGGGACATAGAGCCACATTCATCAGATTTTCCAATACTTTTACTGAAATTACTGTAATAATAATATTCGGTTGTTTTAACATTTCTCGCAAAGATATAAGGTTCTTCAACTATTGCAGGAGGGGAGTTCATTAAATAATCAAAAAGTGCAAAGTTTGGCATAAACGTAGGTAGCAAAATATTTGAATCATACTCCTTTATCTCTTCCAAAGTGCCCAAATTATCACCGCTTGTGGTATTCATTTTCGCGCCGCACATGCCTGTTGTTTCATCGTAAAATTCACATTGACGGTTTTTTCCAAGCATAGTATTTATATTTGAAAAAGTATAGTCGATACTCAATAAACGTATACCGTCGGAATTTGTTGGAAAGGCCATATTTTGTTCGGCTTTCTCACCATATACTAAATTTAGCATTGCCGGATTACCTTTTAATTTTTCAAACAAAGTGTCTTTTCCTGCAAGGTATATTTCACTATGGACAGGCAGCATTGTGTTAGCGTCCACATAGAAATAAATAGTGGTGATTTCATTTTTGTTTGGGCTTGAAGAGTTTTGTTTTACTTTTAGAAGATATGCTGGCGCCCCACTATAATTAATCTCCTGGATAATTGTGCCATATTGGTGTGAAAATGTTTCAATTGATCTCAGCTACCCCGCAGTTGTTTGTTGTTCCGGTTGTAGGTAAGTTGAATCAACACTTCTTGTGCTCCCATCAAAAAAAGTATACTCTTCTTTTAAATCATAATCATGAATGTCACCATACTTTGTAAAATTCTTTGCGACATCTGTTGCACTACACCCAAAAAGCAAAAAACTTGCCAAAATAATTGAGAATACCACTAGTGCTTTTTCATTATTTGATTTCATGATACATCAATGCCTATTCTTATTTAAAAACGTGACTTTTTTGATTTTTTAATTTAATTTGTTAGATTCTTGTTTGTCCTTCTGTTTCGGGTGTTGGTTCGAGTAGTAGCCAGAGTGCTTCTTGGCTTGGTGCGTAGTATTTTGAGCGTCCTTCTTCTCTTGATAGTTTTACTGCGCCAACGTCTCTTAGTTTGGTTAGTGAGGTTGATACGTTTTGGGGTAGTATTTTGAAGTGGTCTGCTATTGCTTTGTTTGTTGTTTCTTTTTTTTCGAGTATTCTTTTGAGTATTTTTATTGTGTTGCTGTCTTCTCTTGAGAATTTGCTTAGGAACCTGTTTTGGGCGAATTTGTATAGAGTGCTTTTCAAAATGTTTGGGTTTATGCGTATTGGTCTTGTTGATGTTGTTTCGTTTACTGCGCATTCAAGTCCGCGCAGTATTCCTCTTAGGTTTCCTGCGTATAGTTCAAAAAGTATTTCTAGTGTTTCGTCTTCGAAAGGGGTTATTGGATTTACTTGGGGGTTGACTTTTAGTAATTGGATTCTTTTTGATATTATTTGTTTTATTTCTGAAAAATCGAAAGGGTTTAGTAGTATTGGTGTTTGGAATATGTCTTCTACTCTTGGCATTTGTTGGAATAGTTCGTATAGTGTTTTGTCGCTGACGAAAATAAAGTGTGCGTTTTGTACTTGTAGGAAGTCTCTTATGCCGTTCATTATTCTCTGGATAGTTTTACTGCGCCAACGTCTCTTAGTTTGGTTAGTGAGGTTGATACGTTTTGGGGTAGTATTTTGAAGTGGTCTGCTATTGCTTTGTTTGTTGTTTCTTTTTTTTCGAGTATTCTTTTGAGTATTTTTATTGTGTTGCTGTCTTCTCTTGAGAATTTGCTTAGGAACCTGTTTTGGGCGAATTTGTATAGAGTGCTTTTCAAAATGTTTGGGTTTATGCGTATTGGTCTTGTTGATGTTGTTTCGTTTACTGCGCATTCAAGTCCGCGCAGTATTCCTCTTAGGTTTCCTGCGTATAGTTCAAAAAGTATTTCTAGTGTTTCGTCTTCGAAAGGGGTTATTGGATTTACTTGGGGGTTGACTTTTAGTAATTGGATTCTTTTTGATATTATTTGTTTTATTTCTGAAAAATCGAAAGGGTTTAGTAGTATTGGTGTTTGGAATATGTCTTCTACTCTTGGCATTTGTTGGAATAGTTCGTATAGTGTTTTGTCGCTGACGAAGATAAAGTGTGCGTTTTGTACTTGGAGAAAGTCTCTTATGCCATTCATTATTCTTTTTAGCTGGTTTTCTCCTTTTTCTTGGATTAGTTCGAGGTTGTTGTAGTGGATTATTACTCCTTTAAATTTTTGTTTTGTTAGTTCGTCAATTATTTCTTGGAATAGCATTTTTATTGTTAGGGCGTTTAGTCTTGGGACTCCCAAGGCTTTGCTTTTTTCTGCATTGATTCCTGTGCCGAATGCTTCAAATCCGCCGCCGAAAGAGTATCCTCTTTCAGTTCCAAAAAGAACATTTAGTTTTTCCATTAGTTCTTTTGGCATTTTTTCTTTGATTGTTTTTGTTCGGTCAATCGCAGTATAGACGGCGCTGACAGTGTTAAACATAAAATCTTCAGGAGTCCAATTATATTGAACACCAAGTTCGCCTAAGGGAGTAAAGTATTTGTTTTGGATTGCTTCGTACTTTGCATAATTTGCAAAAGTGGTTTTTCCTATTCCTATGTCTCCGTAAACGAGTATTCTGCTTGTTTTGTTTGAGTAGATTATTCTTTTTATTTTTTCGACTTCTTTTTCTCTGCCAAAAAATGATTCTTTGATTGGCAAATCGTCTCCATAAACCGATAAAGGGTCTGTTGTGAACGGGTTTCCTTTTAGACCATACAGGTTCCAAACGTTGTATTTGTCTGAAGATTCATCCATATTATATTTCGCCCCCCAAAAACCACATTATAATAGCTTAATTACATTATAATGTTACTTGTTTATAAGCCTTTCGTTATAATTAGTAATGTATTAAACACATTATAATGTGTTGTTTAGATTAATGGTGTTTTGATGGTTGAAAATGAGGTTAAGCATTGTTTCCGTTGCGGTTCTGAAAAAATAGTAAGAAGAGGCAAAATGCTTAATGCAAAAAAGACTACTTGGAAACAGCGTTTTTTCTGCAAGAATTGTGGCTTTAAATTTGTAGAAAGAACACAGCATTTGTGTGATAACTATGCGCCTCCAGAATTTGTATATCAATCGAAAGAAACAGTGCCTGTTGATTGGGTAAATTATGATAAGGCGCAGTTGAATGAGAAGCAGATGCTTTTTGATACCCTTAATACTGTATTGGATTTGTTTTCTTTTGAGCAAATAGATAATAATGGAAGACCTTTATTCAATCCAAAAGATACTCTTTTTGGGATGATTGTTAAAATATACAACAAAAACTCTGCAAGGAGAATAATTTCTGATTTAAAATTGCTCCAGCAACTTGGTTACATTGAAAAAGTGCCGTCATTTTCCACATTAATGGCTCACTTCAATAGGGTTGATTTTAAACCAATTCTTGAAAAAATGATTGAACTTACTGCTCTCCCATTAAAGGAGGTTGAAAGTGATTTTGCAGCAGATTCAACAGGATTTTCTACTTCACAATTTGGTCGTTGGTTTGATGAAAAGTGGGGTGAAGAAAAAGAAAAACGAATTTATAGAAAAGTTCATGTCATGACTGGCGTTTTAACAAATGTTGTTACTTCATGCATTGTAACAAAGCAAGAAGGCAAAGGCACTGGAGACACTACTCAATACATGCCTTTGCTTCACAAAACCGTAATCAATTTTAAGGTCAAAGAAGTGTCTGCCGATATGGCTTATTCTTCAAGAGAAAATCTTGAAGAGACGGTTAAAGTGGGGGCATTGCCGTATATTCCTTTCAAATCAAACGTAACTGGCGGAAACAACGGATTAGTCTGGAGAAAAATGTGGCTCTACGCCAAAGACCAACCACAAGAATTCTTTGAATACTATCATAAACGCTCAAATGTAGAAACCACCTTCTTTATGATAAAACAAAAATTCAGCAGCTTCTTAATGACAAGAAATTATGATGCCAATGTAAACGAAATCCTCTGCAAAATAATAGCACACAACATTTGCTGCTTAATTTCAGCCTACTACGAATTAAACATAGAAAAGGCTTTCCAAACAAAAGCCCAAGAAACAACCAAAATTCAAATATT
>CAZIEL010000059.1:0-6261 GCA_964538165.1 uncultured archaeon
ATATTATTTCTTCTTCAACACTAGCTTTTGCTTTCTCTACATGCCCATCAGTCAAAGAGTTTTGTTGTTCCATATCTGCTATCTCTCCAGCTCTTTGCATTAACATTACTGCCGTTCTAGCATCTCCACTTTCTTGAGCTGCGATAGCAGAAGCAAGAGAAATTGCACTCTCAGACACAACATTTTCTTTAAATGCCTTAGTGCATCTTTCTTTCAAAATCTCTCTTAGTTCAGTTGCATTATATGGATTAAACACAAGTTCACGTTCGCAAAGAGAACTCTTAGTTCTTGGATCAAGTTTTTCTTTAAACATTAAGTTGTTTGAAATACCAATCATTGTAATTGATCCTCCGTGAACTTCATCATTTCCTCTGGATAGCGAATAAACTAAATCATCAATATCTTTCACTTTATCAATTTCATCAAGAACTAAAATTAAGTGACATTTTTTTTCATTAGCGAATTCAAGTAGTTTTTCATAAACAAAAGAAGCACTATAACCCAAAAAATCTTTTTCTGGATAAAATGCTCTTAGCGCTTTTAGTAAAACTTTGTACTTTGATTCATGACTTCTGCAATTAACATAACATGATTGAGAAATAATATTATTTTTTTTAACAAAAGAATCAAGTTGTTCAAGCACATGTTTTACAGTAGAAGTTTTTCCAGTTCCTGTTTTTCCATAGATGAATAAGTTATTTGGTTTTGAATTATTTATTACTGCGGAAAGAGCAGTAGTAATATCCTCAATTTGTTTTTCTCTAAAGGGAAGATTTTGAGGAACAAAATGTGGGGAGATAATATCTTTGTTTAGAAAAACAGTATTTTTTGCAAGTTGTTTATCAAAGATATTTTCCATTTACACACCAAGCTGTCTTTTTTACATTTAGTTTCTGCAATAATTGAGTTTAGAAACAAATAAAAATACTGGTAGCCCCACTTCCGAATTAATACTTCCACTACTATTTAAGTCATTCTTTGATTAATACCTTTGTAGTTTGGAAAGTAAACAATACAAAAAAATATTTTATCTCACTTTTTTTGTGCTTTTTGTTAACTTATTCTATTTTCTTAATAATATTATATTTTTAAAAAATTTTTAACAATAATTATCTCAAGTTAGCCTCGTAGATTGCCTTTTTAATGTTTTTGTTTAAGAATGAGTATATTACGCGCTTAACGCGGGGTGATTAGTTTGGGTTTTTTTGATAAAGTAATGAAAAAAGATTCTGGAGTTGATTTAGAAGATTTTTTAAATAATCTTGATCAAGTTCAAGAAGAAACATATGAAAATGCTGATGCATTAGTGAAGCCACTCGATTTGGGTACTGATGTTGATGCAGAAGCAATTGTAAGAGAAGTTAAACAAGGAAATCTTGTTTTAGCAAATATTGCTGATTTAAACAAAAGAAACAAAGCAAAACTAAAAGAATTACTTGGAAGAATTAAATCAGAAGTAAGAGCAATTGACGGAGATATGGCTGGAATTAGTGCTGAAAGAATATTAGTTACTCCATCAAAAGTTAAAATTATTAAAAAGAAATAGAGGGATAGTGAGGTCATGTATTTAGGCAATCCATTGTTGCCTATCAATATTACCGTACTAGGCGCGGAAGAGTCAGTTAGAAAAAAATTGGATCAAAAGAATTGGCACGAGTTTGAGTTAAAACCCATAAAGCTCATTCTAGTGCCCTATTTCTTGTATAACTATCATTACTTTGTTGAGGGCACTGGCGATGGAAAAAAAACAGTTAAAAGCACTGTTCATGGAATTCTTGCGGTTGATGGGCACGATATTGAAATAAGAGAAGAACTAGTTGAATTACTTAAAACAACTTGGAAAAAAGCAATTGCTGAAGTGCCGCGTGGACAATTTGATGAAAAATGGTGCAATATTGAGAAGAAAGAACAAGAAGAGGTTCTTCAATTAAAAACTGCTGAATGGTTTGAAGTTCCAAAACAAAACGTAGTAATCTCCAGTCCAAAAAAGTTTTTTGTACCTTTCTACAAAACCGGTGTTAAGATTGAAAACAAAGAATATCCTTTGATTATTAATGCTATTGATGGTGCGATTGAAGGAATGAAAGAAATTCCTGAGAGAGAAAAAGGATATCTTGAAATTACTCGAGAAACTGTTTCAGAACTTAAGCATCCAAAAAATTGGATTAAATACTCAAGAGAAGCTTTTGAAGAAGGAACTACAAAAATTGTTGATGCTGCAAGAGGAGAAAAAGAAAAGCCTGCTAGTGTTACAAAAAAAATTGTTGGCCCAAATTTTTCTTGGCTTGATAGTAAACCAATATGGCTACTAATAATAATTCTCGCTTTATTACTTATATTAATTGGAATATTTAGAATACGAGTCTAGTTTTAATTGAAAAAACAAGCTTATATTGGTGCTAGTTGTTGTCTTAATTTAAACTATTTCTCTTGCAGTGCAGATATTTGCATCAGTAATAGTTGCTTTCATGGTGTTAAGATCCTTGTAAAGCTTTTGTTGGTTCCAAAATACGCTCCATTCGCCTTTTCCGTTAGAAACTCCTTGATAAACACAAAGATACTCGGATTTAATTCTGTCAAATAGTTCTTGTAAATTACTAAATGAAGAACTCTTAAGCGAATCAGTTACTGTGAATGTGCATGCTTGTTGTGAGTTCCCATCACAATAATTGCTCTTATTATATATCCTAAATGGAGCAGTTAGAGTCATACTGTTACCGATTGGTAAGAAGAGTGAAGTTTCTAAATACATTTTTGAGTTTTGAGCAAGGTTATTTAATTCTGGTAAATAAAATATGGATTGAGATCCAGTATATTGTTTTTTTGTATCAGGCAATCTATAGGGCAGGAAAGTGTCAGTACTTCCAAGAGCAGTTGTTTCACAACCAGATCCTTTAGTACTTGCAAATCCAGTCCAATAAGTGAAAGCATCATGATCCACATTACTATTAATTGACATGTTAGTGTCTCCTACTCCATTCCTATCAACAATTCTACTAAACAAAGGAACTGCATATGTTTTGTACACTTTTGCATCATTAAAATCATGAGTGTTTGCACTCTCAGTAAACTCAAGAGCTATTCCTCTTTTTGTAACGTTAGTCAAATAGTAATCGTTTCCTGGAGATTGGACATATTGAACAGAAGAATTTGTAATATCTATGTCTCCGTATTCATAAAAGAACCAATCAAAAGTTGGGGGAGAGATTGGAGTAATTGTCACTTTGATATCTACATTTGGTTGTAATTCTCCTTGTTGATTAAATAAATAATAATCACTTGAATAATCATTAAGACTGTTTAGATCAATACTAATTTGGTATAATCCGGATTGAACACTTGAAATATTGAACTCCACGCCGTTATTGTTATACAAATTATAAAATTTTGAAAGCATACAACTTGCACTACTACATCCCTTTCCAAAGTTATAAGTTCCAAGTCCAAGGTTAGCAAAAATAGTTGGATTATCTTTAATATTTTTTGCGGCTGCATTAACATCAGCTGAATTGAGACTAAACTTTCTTAATGAAGATTGAGCATTTGCATACTTTGAAGCGAGTAATTCAAGACTCTCTTTCTTTTGTGTTCTTTGAGGATCACTTGGTGAGAGGCTTGCTATTTCTTCTTTTATATCTGCTATTTTTCCAATTTTCTCAGCCAATTCAACTAAAAACTCTTTTTGAGAGCAATAAACCCAATCATTATTATCAAGTGTATTTGCATCTTTTGGATCACATTCGAATATATCAATTTGGTTTTCGCTTCCTGTAGCTCCGCCAAAAGTTAAATTTACCCTGGGAGCATATGCTTCTCCTGTTTGTCCAATCATTCCATTTTCTCCAATACAATAAAATTGATCATAATCTGATTTTAGTTTTACTTGGAAATCTTGTGAATCAAGCAAGCCAAGTCTTACTGTTGTGGGGAGAGAAGAAGTTGAATAATTTTGGGTACATTCAAGTTTTCCTGAAAAATTCTTTGGAGAATAATTTACATCCAGAGTAATTGTGAATGTTGTTGGCAAAGCGCTTTTGCTTATTTTTGCTTTTGTTGAAATAATCATAACACCATTATTTGCTTCAATATCCCACCCATTATAATTATCTTCTGTCCAGCAAGTAACATTATCGCTGCAAGTTACGTTTATTGAATTAATTCTATTTATTAGGGGGGACTTGTTCATAATAGTAAAAAATATTTCTTTGTTATAATCGCCATATTTGTCATAAAAATTTTCTCTTAATTCGCTTGGAGAAAGAATTAGTAGAGAAGGAGTTCCAACAAATATTGCAGCTGATTTAACTGTAGTTGGACTTGCGGAATATGTTCCTGCTATTGGTTTATTCATCATATCAAGTTGGAATGAATTTCCTCCAAGAATAGAACTAGTTATTGCATAATTAATATCTGCCAAATTACCATACCCAATATTATCTCCAAGGTATTTTGTTGAACCATTCCATTCACAATATCTTCTCCCTGAATCCATCGCTCCCCCCGCAGCACTATTTGATTTAGCAATTGTACTATTGTAATACAAAACACCAAAGTTCTGTGCATATTCATCCGCACCATTATCACAATGAATATTGTAATTTCCAAAATTATTTGCATAAATATATGATCCTGGTAAAGCAAACCAGTTATACGTAGATCCATTTGCAGTAAATGTGCCTGGAACCGCACAACCTTCTATTGTTGCATTTGCCGTTCCAACATTAGCAGAAATATTCCAGCAATGGATTATAGTGTCAGAAAACACTATTGTGGAAAGAGAGATCAAAACTAGTATTAGTACTAAAAGCTTTTTCACTTTCTTCCCTCCTTTAAAGTATTATAACCCGTTATTCCTGCAATGATAAGTAATATTATCGCAATCCACAATATTAATGGGATTGTCTCATCAATCTCTCCTTCATTAGAATTTGGTATGCATGAGGACAAACAACAACTTCCTTGTTCTGTAAGGTGTGTTGGAGTAGCACAAACCTCACTGTTTGCGCAAACTATTCCCTCACACTTGTAAAGAACATTTCCTGAGTTACTATCTGCTTGAAGAGCACTAATTTCTTCTTTCTTTGTTAATACATCTACTGAAAATACTTGCTGCTTTTTTGCTTCATAATCATCAACTACTAATATTGTGTCTTCTTTTGGAATACTAAATTTCTTTGTGAATGATCCATTTACAACAACCATTTCTTCATTAATTGTTGTTCCTTTTTGAATTAACTTTATTTTTGCGTTAATCTTTTCTTTAGTTAAGTTAATTGTGAGTAAAGAAGTTGCTTCTTCGTAAGAGTAATCTACTTTTACTGGAATTGGATTTTCAGTATCAAAAGCGTTTTGTATTTCTTCAATTGGGACAGTAAAACACTCTTCTTCGTAAGTTGTTTCATTTTTCTCAAACTTTACACACGCTTTGTTAAAAGAAACTGAACTAATATCAAAAGAAACTTCATTAATGTCTTCAAATTTCATTTCGACAACATGCTTAGTTTGATTCTCAACTTTTAATTCTCCCTTATACAATTCCATTACTATATCAAAATCTGCGAAATTTGGGTTTGAAAAATGATCTGGGCTTCCTGTATAAATAATTGTCATTGAGTACTTTTTTGTGTCAAGTCCGTTGAAAAATAATTTTCTAATTTTTGCTGTGCCTCCAGAAACAATAACTCTGTTCTTGTAAACTGATTCAATGTTTGTTCCATTTACTACTGTCATGTTTATTTCATACGCAGAAGGAACAACTGGTGCGGTTATAGAAACATCAACTTCTTTTGTTGCTCCTGCAGCAATATTTCCAACATCAAATGTTTTTTCTTCAGGATTATTGCAAAACACTATTGCCCAATCACACAAAGAAACAAGTACTTTTAGATTTTTTGAAGTTGAAGAAGGATTTGTTATGAAAACTTTTCCACTAATAGTTGAACTTGGGCTTACTGGGAAACCAACTGGGCCCACAGTTTGAGAATCAATTGTTGTTCCAAAAGTTGTTTTTGTTCGATCTATAAATGCTTTCTTTTCAACACTGGCTCCAGCTACTGAAAAGCTTTTTTGAGTCGGGCTAAGAAAAATATTACTTGCTCCAACAAACTTTGATTTTAATACCCATGAATAAACATCTAAATGATATGTTCCAGGAGTTGGTTTTGGCAAAGAGAAATCAACTCTTTTCATTGCGTGTGGAAGAACCCAAATATCATTAATACTATTTTCACTAATAATATTGTCAAGAGCAAATTGTGAAGG
>CAZIEL010000060.1:0-6245 GCA_964538165.1 uncultured archaeon
CACATGATGCTCTTAACTTAAATGCAGAGCGTGTGGGGGCCTGTTCTTCTTGCAGTGATTGCGGATGTTATTGCTTGCTTCCAGTGCCCACACACTAATCCAAGGGCACACTTTCGCTTCAATTAATCTGGCATGAGTTTTTGGACAATATGTAATTTTGTATTTCATGATTTAAATCCGCGATATTTGGGTTTAACCCAGTCAAATAACTATTGTATCTGTCCAAATAAATTGAGTCAAGCTGTTGCGCCGCACAATCAAATGTTGACATGCAAGACGGTGCGTCATCTCCCATGATACTTTGATTTGCATTTGAGTCGATTAAGAGCGCCAAATCTCTTTGAGTGTATATTCCAAAAGCGGTTCCGGTATCATACACATCAACAGCGCCCAATCGGTGGAGAATTTCATGTACTAACAGATGCCAACCTGTCCTGTAGTAGAAATTTTGACTTGCTCCTGGCGGCCCATAAGTTTTACAATCCACTATGCCGCCCGATTTTATAGAATCTTCGCCCATTATTAAATTTGAATACCCTCCAATAATGGCATCCCCTGTAATACATTTGTAGTCATAAAAGTGCGATTCAGTCATAAGCGGGATGCCTAAGCGCCCAAATATTATGAAAACCCCGTTGTAGTCTTGAAAGTTGAATCCTAAATCAGTGGATATTTGCCTGTTGAGCTCATCAAGTTTAGAAGTTTGCCACAGGTTATGAAAATCTAGTGTATTGTTACAGCCAATACTTATTACATACGCCTTTTCGTCCGAATGGAAGGAGCATTGACCACTATAGGAGTCACACGCATTGTCATTGGGGCAGCCGCATTTCGTACAATCTGCCACAAGCTGGCCTGTGATGCCGTCACAATACAGTCCTTGGTTACATTGATTTGCGGGAGTTTCAAGACCTGCCGAACCTTGCCCGACATTGCAGTTTTTGTCGCCCACCCCTGATTCTGGTTTTTGTAGCAATTTCACGCTGCAATTGTTGCAATTGTTAGTATCCACAGAAGTGCAAAACTGGATTCCACTATCAATCATAAAAGAAGACCCTGGAGACGGAGAATATGTTGCATTGCCCCCATGCTTATTGCATTTGACGCCCAGCTTGGCAGGATTCCAACAAAATATGTCAGTTCGTACCTCCCCAAGTATGTTTATGTCTGCAATTATTTTGCCATTTGTAGAATTGGCAATTCCTTGAATTACTTTTGTGCCAATGCTTGAAAAATCTGTTCTCCATGCAGGGTTGTAGTTGTTTTGGTCTGTAAAGACATATACAAGTCCAAGTTTATAGTTGGAATTTGTAAGTGCACAGTACGTACCGTTGCAATCTTTTGGCCAAGGGCAAAAGCTAGCTTGCGGAGTATTACAATCTTGAGGGCAATTAGAATAATTCTCCCCCAAATTTGTGTCACAAGCGCCATTGCCACAATTTTGTATCGGCAAACAGTTTGTATCAGAAAGGCATTCATCAATTCCTGAGCCACTTACTTGTATGCACTGATTGTTCTGGCACACGCCATGAAACAATTGCGGGGGGCTACAGTTTATGTCTGCTGAACATTCATTTGCTCCAGCACCCACAACATTTACACAGCCATTGTTTTGGCAAACAGTATGATATTGAATGGGTGGCGGGCAATCAGCAGCGCACGTTTGATAATTTTCATCTGAAGAACAAATGCCATTTCCGCAAAAGTTTTTCTGAATAATACAGCCGCTTAAAACAAAAAGGACAAAAAAAGTGATAATCGATATGGAAATAAAGGTTGATGAGTTCCATTTGCCCATAAATCTGTGCTCACTACTACAGTTGCGCACACATGATATAAAATACTTCCGAAACTACTTTGGATTTAAAATAAACCCTTTTATTACCAATCGGTGCGATTTCGTGTTTCTCTTCTTCGGTGTTGGCGTACGCGAGTGGTGCGTCCAGAATCTGTGTGCCTTGTGTGTTCTCTAACATAGACTGGTTTCCAGTAGATGCGGTTGTTGCTCGGGAAAGCTGTCAGGTGGCCTTGCTTCTTCATTTCGTTGAGGTGTTTTTTGGCAGTTGGCCACGTGGTGTGGGTTTTTGTTGCTATTTGTCGTGTTGAAAGCGGCCGTCTTTGTGCTTCAAGCACCCGCTTTATAATGTACTCATAATCAGCTTTGGGCATTTTTTCTCACATATTCAATTTTCAAATTGCCTTCTGTTATAGGTGTTGGCTCTTTTGGTATTTCCATTGTGAACTCGAACAAGTCCCCTTTTTTTATTCCTTTAATTGATGCTATTTCTGTGGGTATTCTTACAAGGAATTGCTTTCCATCGAAAGCAATTTTTGCTTTTCGTTTCTCTATATTAATTTCTTCTTCTGCAAGCTTATTTAAAATTTTGCGCTGGCTCATACGTTTCACTATCAAATCCACTATAATTTAGTACGACCTTATACTTAAACCTATCTGAAAATCGTACGATAAATGCAAAGGTTTATAAGCACGTTCAGGCACAATATATAGTAAAGCGTACGATATATTATAAGTGGGTTTTATGGAAAAAAACAAAACAAGTGCCTGTACCAAATGCGGTTCGGAAAAAATAGTGAAAAGAGGCAAAATATTTAACGCCCGCCAAACCCTCTTCAAGCAACGCTGGTTCTGCAAAAATTGCGGAACAAAATTTGTGGTTAGAGAACCCCACATCTGCACCGAAAATAGCGCGCCAAAGTTTGAGTATAAGTCAAAACCAGAAACTCCCACAAATTGGGTGACTTATAACAAAGCTCAGTTAAACGAAAAGCCGATGTTCTTGGAAATACTCAACAACGTGCTTGACATGTTTGAATTTGAGCAGATTAAAACTGGCGGCAGGCATGTGTGCGACACAAAATGCATGCTCTTTGGAATGCTGATTAAAATTTACAACAAGAACTCAGCCCGAAGAACAATATCAGATTTAAAATTTTTAAACAGTGTGGGCTACCTCACAGAAGTACCTTGCTATTCTACTCTTATGAACTACTTTGGTAACACGAATTTTAAGCCAATTCTTGAAAAGATAATTGAACTTACGGCGCAGCCTTTGAAAGAGGTTGAAGTTGATTTTGCTTCTGATGCAACAGGCTTTTCCACTTCACAGTTTGGCAGGTGGTTTGACGAGAAATGGGGTGTGGAAAGTGAACGGCGCATTTACAGAAAAGCACACGTCACCACTGGCGTTACAACCAACATCATCGCTTCTTGCATTGTAACAAAAAATTATGGCAAAGGTAGCGCTGATACAGCTAACTATAAGGAACTCCTCAAAAACACAGCAATCATTTTCAAGGTCAGAGAAATGTCCGCTGATATGGCCTATCTATCCCGTTCAAACCTTGAGGCCACTGTTCAAGCAGGAGCAATACCATACATTCCGTTCAAATCAAACACTACTGGTGGAAACAACGGTCTGGTATGGAGAAAAATGTGGCTCTACGCCAAAGAAAACCCACAAGAGTTCTTTGAGCATTACCACAAACGAAGCAATGTAGAAAGCACTTTTAGCATGGTCAAACAAAAATTCGGCAGCTTCCTAATGACCAAAAACTTTGAAGCCAACACAAACGAAATCCTCTGTAAAGCCATCGCCCACAACATCTGCTGCCTCGTTGCCGCTTACTACGAATTAGGCATAGAAAAAGCTTTTTGCACAAAAGCCCAAGAAACTGGCAAAATTTCAGTCTTACTCTAACTTTTTAAACAAGCCCTATATTAAATAAATGGGTTATACGCTTGAAAATTGCCATTTTGACAATAAATGAGGCAAAAAAGATACTCAACTCACAAAATGCTGGACACACTGAACTTTTATTAAGTTTGGATTTAAAAAAAACCCAAGAAAAGCTTATTTTGAACAAAAAAGAGGGATTTGTGCTTATTAGGGAAAAGAAGGTTCCTTTCAGCGAGTTTAGAAAATGTAAGGAAGACACAATATATCTTATTGAAGAAAATGCCCTTTTTAGTGTTGATTTTTTTGGAAAAGAATCTAATATATTTTACAAACTAAAACCCACTAAAGATTGGCCAACCTTAACCCTTTCCTCGGTTCCCATGCATAGATTTAGGCACATGAGCCCAAAAGAAGACACCAAAACAAAAATTGATGAAATTAAACCAGTTCGCGGAACAATTTTAGATACTTGTTGTGGGTTGGGATATACCTCAGGCATGTCCGCAAAAGAAAAAGAGACAAAAAAAGTAATTGTTTTTGAGAAAGACAAAAATGTGTTAGAAATTGCAAAATATAACCCCTATTCTGAAGATCTTTTTTCGAATAAAAAGATTGAAATTAGAAATGAAGATGTGTTTTTGGGAATAAAAAAGTTAGGGAGTGGTTTTTTTGATAGAATTGTTCATGATCCCCCAACAGTTTCTTTTGCACCTCTTCTCTATTCAACCGAGTTTTATAAAGAACTTTTTAGGGTGGCAAAAACGGGTTCAATTTTATATCACTACTGCCCAAATCCAGGCAAAACTAAAGGGAATAAATTTTGGTCAACAATTAAAACTAAATTAGAAAAAGCTGGGTTCGTTGAAGTTTTTTATCACGAAAAATCTTCCGGTATTAGAGCACTAAAAAAATAAATTAAATAAAAAATAATTAAATTAAAAATTTACACCTTATTCGCTCAAAAAAAGATACTCTAAATAGAGCCGGGCCTTGAACTATGCCCCTTCATTTCTTTGCCTTCTTTTTTGGAGCTTCTTCTTGTGTTGGTCCTGCATTCATTTCTTCTTCAAGGCTTATTTCTCCTTTTTCCAAAGCTTTGAACTCATCCAAATCTTCGTCGTCAAGCCCTAATTCTTTTAACTTGCTTAAATGATCTTCAGTTTTCATTTTCTGAAAATCCTTTTTCCAAGCAATCATATCTGCAGTCTCTTTGAGTTTTGCTCCTTCGGGAGGCTTTTGTGGTTTTCTAAGCATAATAAGATTTGTCTCTAACGCGCTTTTAAACCTTGCTTATTTGGAAGCAAAATCATATAAATTCGAAAAACAAAACACTATAATGGAACAAGAAATTTCTTCTCCCCCCAACAATTCTTCCGATAATACTTTGCTTGGTGAAACAGTACCAAAAACAAAAGAAAATGTGTTCGTTGAAGAAAACCCTTCTTTAGAAGTGATTAAAAAAACTAACCTTGCTTTTGAAAACATTCTCACCCAAATGAAACAGGAACTAATTGTGGAAGGTTATTCTTCTAAAACACTCAAAATGTATTTACTTTATGCTCATGAAATGATTTATTTTATTAATAAACCAGTTGAACAAATAACCAAAGGAGATGTTGTTGGATATTTGGCGCACAAAAAAGAAAAAGAATGTAATAATGCTACATTGAGTTTAATTCACGCTTCAATGAAATATTTGTTTAAAAAAATGCTAAAAATGAATGTGCTTGAGGAAATAAAGATCCCAAAAAAATCCAAATCTTTGCCAAAGGTTTTAACAAAGGACGAAATTAGATTGCTTTTTCAAAACACAAAACATGGGAGAAATAGATTAATGTTACAATTTATGTACGGTTCTGGTTGTAGAGTTAGTGAAGTGGTTAAAATTAAAGTTGAAGACTTGAATATGAAAGAAAGAACTGCCACAATTAGATCTGGAAAAGGAGACAAAGACAGATTTATCATTCTCTCAAAAGAATGGGTGAGTGATATGAAAAGATATCTTGATAAAAAGAAAATTAAAAGCGAATTTGTTTTTAGTAAAAAAAATGGGAAAAATCTTACTACTGACACCATCCAAAGAATAGTTAGAAAAGCCGCAAAAAAAGCAGGAATAACTAAACATGTCACCCCACATTCATTAAGACATAGTTATGCAACACATTTACTTGAAGCAGGAACAAACATTAGATATATTCAGTCCTTGCTTGGGCACAGCAACTTAAACACCACACAAGTTTATACTAATGTTGCAAACGAACAACTAAAAAAAGTAATTAGCCCCCTTGACAAACTTTAAAAAATAAACAAACAAGTTAATCTAATTTATTACCCCTTTTAAAAAATTTATTACCAACAAAACAATCGAAACCGCAAACAGTCCAACAAAAAACATTGTCAAATATTCTACTAAAAATTGTAAATTGCTTGGAAACATACTCTCAATAGCAAGTCTTGCAAGAATATAAAAGAGGATTAAAATAAAGGCAACTGTAATTAATTTCTTTTTCTCCATATCACTATTAATTCTTTTCTAAATTTAATAAT
>CAZIEL010000061.1:0-6030 GCA_964538165.1 uncultured archaeon
ACAGGTATTATTACTTCTGATTTAGCAGTTTATTCAACAGCACATTTAGTTACTGATTTGATTTGTGCAGCCATATTATTTTCAGCATATGCCGCAAAAATGGTTTCTCTTCAAGAACTTGCTTTTCTTTTTATAATATACAATATACTTGCATTTGGGCTACAATTACCATTTGGTTATTTTAGTGACAAAATTAAAAAACCAAAAGAAGTTGCCGCATTAGGACTTTTGCTTACTTCAACAGCCGGAATACTTGCCTCACTAAATATTTACCTTGCGGTTTTAATTGCAGGAATTGGAAATGCGCTTTTTCACGTTGGTGCCGGAACAATTGCACTAAATTTAACACCAAAAAAAGCTTTTGCACCAGGAATATTTGTTGCTCCGGGCGCGATTGGGTTATTAGTTGGAACACTAATTGGAAAAGCAGCATTATTTAATCCAATAACTCTCTTTGGAGCAAGCATTTTATTATTTGGAGCAATTTATGAACTAAAAACACCAATACTAAACTATAATTTCAAGCAAAAAAACGTTATTAAAGAACCAATTTTAATTTTAATTATATTATTGTTAGTTGTAATTTGCGCAAGATCAATAGTTGGTTTTGCAATAGTTTTCCCTTGGAAATCCAATCTCTTGCTTTTAGTTGCACTAACAACAGGAGTCTTTTTTGGAAAAGCAGTAGGAGGAATTCTTGGAGATAAATTTGGTTGGATTAGAATTGGTGTTGGAGCCCTATTATTGTCAATTCCACTACTTTTTTTAGGCCAACAAGAAGCTCTATTTGGAATAATTGGAATGTTTTTATTCAACTTTACAATGCCAATAACCTTAGTGGCAATATCTAATTTACTTCCAGGTAGGCCAGGGGTAGCATTTGGATTAACTTGTATGGCTCTATTAATTGGAGGAATCCCTTTCTTTAGTGATCTTTCTCCAGTTCTAAAAAATATTGATCTCGCTTTGACAATAATTTTCTTTAGCGCTTTATTACTTTGGTTTGTATTATCAAAAACTGTTAAAACCAACACAAATAATTAGAATTAAATATGCTTGCTGACATTGTAGTTATGGTGATGATATGAAGTATAAATCGTTATTGTTTTTAGTAATTTTATTATCCCTAAATCTGGTTTTTGCGGATATGGTAGCAAGTCCAATAGATCTTGTAGTGCCTCTAGTTGTTCTTGGGATAATTGGAATAATTGGATTTGGAATAGTTCTAATTGGAGTAATAATAATTTACTTTGCTTACAAATATTTCTCAAAATCAAATAATTCCAAAGGAAAGAAAAAATGATTTTCTCAATCTTGTTTCATTTGATCTTTGCATTAGTATTAACGGAAATATGTGAGCTATTAGTTGCATTTTTATTAAAATACAGAAAAAGAGAAGAACTATTGGCCATTTTTGGAATTAATTTAATTACAAATCCAATTCTCAATTATGGAATATTAGTTAATTCTCAACTTCAGTTAATTTCCTTCTCAATTCCTTTACTTTTATTACTTGAGATAATCATAATTATTGTTGAAGCAAAAATATTAATTTTTATTATGAAAAAACCAATTAAAGAAATGTTTTTCTTATCCTTTGCAATAAATTTTACCTCTTTTATTATTGGAATCATAATATTTGGATTTTAAATTTCTAAATAAAATTTTTCTAAGAAAAAGAATAATACTTTTAATGCACTATAGTTTAATTTCTTTATCGCAAATGGGAGCTATTCTTTCAATTACTCCTTTCTCATCAGCATCACTTACTGCAAGCCAAACTACCTTAAATTGCCCTCCCCTTGCTTTATCATTAATTACGGAAACAAATTTTGTAATTCTTTCAGGGGGATGAAAGGTTGAAAATGAAGTCACATTATCAACAATAACAATTGTCCCCTTTTTCTTTTGAGTCTCTTCAGTTAAAGTTATTGACAATTGAGTTAAATCTTCTGGGCGAATTGAAATATAATTCCCACTATCAATACTTGCACAACTAATAAACTTTATTTTAGACAAAGCCACTTTATGTGATTCAAAAGAATCCTTAATAAAAGAAGGCATTTTGTTAAATGACACATAAAGAACATTATTTTTTTCAATAACTTTTTTTACAAAAAGCATGGATTTATTCAAATAAGAATCAATTATTCCAACTAAAAGTAATGCATTTATCGAACTTAATGCATTTGCAACACTATCCTCATTAAAATTAGATTTTTTAACTCGAACCTCTTTTTTATAATTATTAATCAAATCAATCATTTTGGTTACATCTTGCATATGCTCTATTTCTTGTTCAGCAATAAATGACAAACTTTTTTTAAGTTTTTTATCAGAAAATCTTGTAACAAGCTCCGAATAAGAATCTCTTGAACCAGTTTCAACAATGTATTGCTTTTTTAATTTTTGGAGCAAAACTTGTTTAGAATTCATCTGATTTCGACCTCAAAACATAAATCATTAGCTCGTTAAGTATTTTTGAATGATTTGCGGACTCATTTCTTACCTTAAGCAATATTTTTCTAAGTTTTAACCTAACTTCCTTATCAAGATCTGAATCCTCAATTAGAGTTTCGATATCATTCAAATTAGTAAAATTTGGTATCTCTTCAAAGCTTAATTCTTGTTCAAGCAATCCAAGTGTTGTATCTTTTTTTATCTTCACCATAAAAAGAATAAGTAATTTTTATATATAAATATTTACCCCACATCTTTTTGCAATTACTTAATTTCTTTTAAATCAAAAGGAGTTTCTTGGTAAACATAATAATTTAACCAATTACAATAAATCAAATTTGCATGAGCTCTCCAAGAAACTAACGGGGTTTTTGAAGGATCATCATTTGGATAATAATTTTTTGGTATTTTTATTGGCAACCCTTTTGCAAGGTCTCTATCATATTCTCTTTTTAGTGTGTCCACATCATACTCCGAATGGCCCGTTATAAAAAACTGTTTTCCGTCCTTACTTGCAACTAAATAAACTCCACTTTCGTTTGATTCAGAAAGAATTTCTAGCTCTTTAATTTTCTTAATATCCTCAGTCCTAACTTCAGTGTGACGTGAATGAGGAACGTAAAAAACATCATCAAAACCCCTCAATAGTTTCACATGTTTCTTGTTCAATGTATGAGAAAAAACTCCAAACATCTTTTCTTTCAAAGAATATTTTTTTATTCCATAGTGATAATATAACCCTGCTTGTGCTGCCCAACAAATGTGAAAAGTTGAAAACACGTTATGTTTACTCCACTCCATTATTTCAACAAGTTCATTCCAATAATCAACCTGATTAAACTCTAAATTCTCTACTGGTGCACCAGTAATAATTAACCCATCAAATTTTTGTTCTTTAACTTCATTAAAATATTTGTAAAATGAAATTAAGTGATCCTTTGAAGTGTTCTTTGAATCATGGGACTTTGGATGAATAAAAGTAAAATTTGTTTGCAAAGGAGAATTTCCAATCATTCGCAAAATTTGGGTCTCAGTAGTGATTTTATCAGGCATTAAATTAAGAATTAAAATTTCAAGCGGTCTAATATCCTGACTCATTGCTCTTGAATGTTTCATTACAAAAATATTTTCCTCCTCAAGAACCTTTGCAGCAGGTAAATTATCAGGGATATTAATTGGCATTCAAAACACCGCGGATACTATTTGAAATAAAAAACTAATAATCCTTTTAAAAGATAATTGTTTTTTATTATTTCGATTAAAATGGCAATTGATCCTGAAAAAGAGTTAAAAGAAACGTTAGCAAAGGAAAAACGGATAAAAGTTTTGCAAGAAAAAATTGACAAAACAAGAGTATTAAGAAAAGAGCTTGAAACTGAATTTCAAAGCAGATCAACTATTTTTCTTACCACTGCATTTGGTGTTGTTGCTGCGTTGTTTTGGCAAACTGCAATTACGGATACTATCAAAGCATTTATCCCAATTAGCGGAGCTTGGTTTTATGAACTATTTGTAGCAATTATCGTAACAATCATTGCAATATTAGCCATATTCTTCATCTCAAAAATTGGTAAAAAAAATACAAATTAGAAAACATAAAACTTAATTTAGACTAATTTAGTAGGCTTTAAGAATTCACCTGAATTAAATTTAGTTATGGCTCTTAACATAAAAAATCTCTCAATTACTATTGGGGATAGAGAAATTCTTCTTGATGAAAGTGTAGGGATAGAAGATGGCTCAAAAGTCGGGTTAATTGGAAGAAATGGCGTAGGGAAAACTACTTTTTTAAAAGCAATCCTGGGCCAAATGGATTATTCTGGCGAAATTAAATTTAATGGAAAAGCCGCATATTTTTCTCAACATATTGATCTTGATATGCATAAAACAGGATGGGAAACAATTGGGGAGCGTGCTACAATTCATCATCAAAATGAATTCGAAAAAGAAATGAATGAAATTGAACAACTCTTATCAAGTCCTGAAGTACACCAAGATCACCATAGATTAACTAGATTAACTGAACGTTACGTTGAATTACAAGGACAACTTGCAAATCACCAAAATACTTTGCCAACAAGCAAAATAAAATCAGTTCTTCGAACACTTGAAGTTAAAGAAGATTGGTTGGATCAAAAAATCTCTTCATTATCCACTGGGCAAAGAGCAATTGTTGCACTTGCACAAATACTTTCCTCAGATGCAGACCTTTTACTTTTAGATGAACCAACAAACCACTTAGATTTTAAGAGATTAAACATTTTGCAAAAATTTTTGAAAGACTATAAGGGAACCGTACTAATGGTAACCCACGACAGATACTTTTTGGATAAGGTCTGTGATAAAATACTAAAAATTGAAAATGGAAAATGGATGAAATATAATGGCAATTATACTGCTTATGTAAAAACAAGAGAAGCAAATTTTGCAGCCCAACAAAATGCTTATGAAATAGAACAAGAATACTTGGCAAATGAAAAAGATAAAATTGCAAGAATTGGAAAAAGCCCACTTAAAGTTAAACAAGGCAAATACCGAGAAAAACTTTTAGAAAAAAGAGAGATAATTGAGAAGCCAAATTTAGACAAATCAAGATTTACTACTCCCTTTGAATCTACCCCAATAAAATCAAACATGGTTTTAGAATTAAGAGACCTAAGCGTGGGATACAAAAAACCATTAATCTCAAATATTAATCTAAATGTATGCGTCGGGCAAAGAATTATTCTAATTGGAGAAAATGGGATTGGAAAAAGTACTCTCTTTAAAACAATCGAAGGACGCTTACCCCCCCTTGGTGGAAAAGCGATATTAGATCATGAAGGAAAACTCGGGTATATGGATCAAGAACTAAAAGATCTTTCAAATCATGCCACACTTTATGACGAAATTTTTGTGCTTTTTAATGATAAAGCAAAAACTCGCCAACACCTATCAATGGTTGGATTCTTTGATGAAGAGGATGTGTACAAACCAATATCAAAACTCTCAATGGGCGAAAAATCAAGACTAAATTTATTAAAAGTACTAATAACAAAACCAAACCTGCTTTTACTTGATGAACCAACAAACCACTTAGATATTGATGCTTGTGAGATAATTGAAAATGCTTTTTTGAAATTCCAAGGAGCAATACTTGCGGTATCGCATGATCGATATTTTATTGAAAAAATTGCTCAACGAGTACTCAAAGTGAGTGATGGAACAATAGTAGAAATACAAAGGGATTTTTCAAAATAAAATCCAAAAAACTTATCAGAACTATTTTTCAAAAAAATGATAAAGTGGTCTAATTGCAAGAATTAGAGCTACAACTAAATACCAATACCAATCAAGAGACAATAAAAAAGGCCAAAACTTTACCAAAAATAAAGTGAAAAATATTACACTCCATTTAGTCAATCCAGTATCAAAAATATCCATATTCCTATTTTTCTTATTTAACTTGTCAATTAAATTCATTCAAAATCACTCATAATAATAATCTTTCAACTATAAATTACTATCGAAAGTAAGGGCGGCGGTCAAATCCCTTGGATTTGGATTTGAATCCAAATTTTTATTGTTCGT
>CAZIEL010000062.1:0-5945 GCA_964538165.1 uncultured archaeon
GGAGAAAATAATGAAACTATTAAATGGAAAATAATTTGCACATTTGAAGATAACTCAACAGTTGAATCAAATGAATATTATTTTAATATTTACCCTGAATTGTACTTAAGTTCCGCAACTATTAACTCAAGTTCGGACAAAATTGATATAAATCTTTTTAAGAGGAGAACTGAATCTGTTGAAATAATGTCCTCTCTAGGAATGATGTCAAAAAATAGCATAACCAATAAACTCCAAGGATACCAATCTTGTAATCCTGACAAATCATTTTTTACAATTACTGGAATTAACGGCAACATAGATAGTAACTTCAATACACTAAATTCAATTTGCAAAACATATGCTGGGCCAACAGAAACCGTCCCTTTATTTAGTTTAGGGGAAGAAATATATCTATGTTATTCAAGCGATGTTACTACCACCGCACAGTGTTCAAACAGTGTTACAATAACACAAGCGCAATAAAAGTAGTAAAAAGTTTTGAATGAAAAGAATATAGCCAAGTTGCAAAGTTCAAATCCGCAAATCATTTCTTTTCTGCTTTTATCAAAGTAGATTGTATTTGTAACTCTTTCATTTGTTTTTCTGAAACACTGCTTGGAGAATTATCCATTATTGATACAGCGGCTTTATTTTTTGGAAATGCAATTACATCCCTAATACTTTCTCCGCCAGAAAGAAGCATTACCATTCTATCCAAACCAAATGCCAAACCGCCGTGAGGAGGAGCACCATAATTAAAGGCTTCAAGGAAGAAACCAAACTTTTCTTTAGCATCCCCATCCTTAATTCCAATAACATCAAATACTCTCTTTTGAACTGCAGGATCATGAATTCTTACACTTCCCCCGCCAAGTTCAATTCCATTCAATACAAGATCATAAGCAAGGGCTTTTACTTTAAGTGGATCTGATTCTAAAAAAGAAAGGTGTTCCTTTCTTGGAGAAGTAAATGGATGATGAACAAAAGTTACTTTATTATCAGTTTCATCCCACTCAAACATTGGAAAATCCTTAACCCAAAGCAAATCATAGGTTCCCTCTTTAACTAAATTTAGCTTTTTTGCTAAATGATTTCTTAAATAACCTAAAGAATCATTTACTATCTTTGGTTTATCAGCAACAATTACAATCAAATCATTTTCTTTCGCATTTACTCTCATTTTTAATTGATTTAATAAATCTTCAGTGAAATACTTTGCAATAGATCCATCAAACTTTCCATTTTGAAACTTCAAGTAAGCCAAACCATGAGCCCGATAAATTTTAACAAAATTTTCTAGTTCATTAAGATCTTTTCTTGAAAATTCTGCTTGCCCTTCAATATTAATTGCTTTAATTATCCCTTTATTTTCAACAACTGATTTAAATGCATTAAATTCTCCTTTTGAAAGGACATCAGTTACTTCAACTAATTCCAAACCAAATCTAGTGTCAGGCCTATCAACACCATATCTTGTAATAGCTTCATCATATTGCATTCTTCTAAAAGGAACTTTAAGTTCAATGCCTTTCATTTCTTTAAATATTTTTTGAATTAATCTTTCATTCACACTCATTACATCTTCTTCATCAACAAAACTCATCTCAACATCAATTTGTGTAAACTCTGGTTGTCTATCTGCTCTCAAATCTTCATCCCTAAAACACCTAGCAATTTGAAAATATCTATCAAATCCACCAATCATTAATAATTGTTTGAATAATTGGGGGCTTTGAGGCAAAGCATAAAACTTTCCAGGACTAACTCTGCTTGGAACTAAATAATCTCTAGCCCCTTCCGGAGTACTCTTTGCTAAAATTGGTGTTTCAATTTCTAAAAAATTATTTTCATCAAAAAAATCTCTAACTAATTTAACTAATTTGTGCCTAAAAATAATATTTTTTTGTAAAACCGGGTCCCTAAGTGCTAAATATCTATACTTTAACATTAAATCTTCATTGGTTTCTGTTCTCGCAGTAAGATCAATTGGAATTGGTGCTGCTTTTGTTATCACAACCACACTATTAGAATCAACTTCAATATCCCCAAAAGAAACCTTTTTGTTTTCTGTTCCAGCGGGTCTCTTTTTTACAACCCCCTCAATTTGTAAAACAAATTCTTTTCTAATGGATTTTGCAACATCATGCATTTCTTGTGATTTCTTATGATCAATAACAACTTGAGTAATTCCATAACGATCTCTAAGATCAACAAACGTAATTGGACCATGATCTCTAACTGTATCAACCCACCCTTGAATAGTAACTTTCTTTCCTTCAAGAGAAGAATCAACTTGGCCACAAGTATGCGTTCTAATCATTAAACCACTAAATAAAAAATTTAGAAAAAGGGTTTAAAAACCAACTGGGCTAGTAAGTTTTACAAACTAAATATGCACAAACTGTGCTAATATTGAGGTGAAGGAATGAGTGAACAAAAAAAAGTCAATATGCTAGCTGAATTCAAAGAATTTTTATTACACTATAATGTGCTAGCTCTCGCAATAGCATTCCTAATGGGTGTTGCATCAACCGCATTAGTTAAATCACTTGTTGATAATATAATAATGCCCCCAGTAGGATTACTCCTTGGAGGAATTGACTTTAAATCTTTTGAGTTAGTAATGAAAGTAGCTACTGATACCGCGCCAGCAGTATCCATAAAATACGGATTGTTTGTTAGTGAGTTAATTAACTTTCTAATAATTGCTTGGGTCGTATTCATGGTAGCAAAAATAATTTTAAAAGAAGAAAAAGTAACTAAAAAATAATATAACTAATTATTGGGTGTTTGATATTATCAAACACTCATTTTATTTATTTTTAATAAACTTGAATCACACCACAATTAGTATCTACTTCAACAAAATGATGCACAGCCCCATCTGAAAAAGATTTACACCTATTCTCTAAAAGATCATCAATGCTTTGTCTTGGATTGTGTGCAATATCACAAACCCAATCAGTAGCAATTAAACCCAAACAAGGACCATTCTCTAAATTTGTTCCCTTATCTTTAATCATTTTGCAAAGAGTAACACACTTTGACTCATTTGTAACATTAATTCCAATAGAACCAGTTGTACTAGAATTATTTGATTCATTTGAATCAACACAACCAAAAAAAATTAGAATTAATAAAAGCAAAATTAAACCCACTACTCTCTTTTGCATATAAATAACACGACCATACTCAACTCAAATAATTAAGTTCTAATTGACATAGAATTTTGTTCTTTAAACATTACATCCCCAATTCCACGCCCTAGGTTTCTATAAAGATACGCTGAATAAGTTGAAAAAACATCAAAAATACTTGATTCATAATAATACTCTTGAATGTCAACCCTTGCCCCAAGTACATCCTCCATATAAGAAATTGCTTCTTTTTTCCCGCCAATCTCATCAATTAATTTGTTATTTACCGCTCCTTGACCCGTAAAAACAAATCCATCCGCTAAATCTCTTACATACTTCTTATCCAATCCTCTTCCTTTTGCAACTTCTTCAATAAATAAAGTATGAAGTTCATCAAGTTGTTCTTGATACCTTTTTTCTTCAGCCGGAGTAATGTGCCGATAAGGAGTTCCAAAATCTTTATTTGCTCCTGCAACAAATCTTTGATATTTTACATTAAAATCACTTAACAAATCAGTAAAATCAAGCCACCCAGAAATGACTCCAATCGAACCAACAGTTGCAAATTTGCTAGCAAAAATATGATCAGTACTTGAAGCAATCCAATAAGCTCCACTCGCCCCAACTTCTCTAATATACGAAACAGTTGGCTTGTTTAAATCTTTAATAGCAGAAGAGATTTCTTCTGAAGCAACTCCACTTCCCCCAGGAGAATTTATTTCAAAAATAACTCCTTTAATTGAAGAATCATTTTTTATTTCCTCTAAATAACTAACAATATCGGAAGAGGAAACAACTGAAGTACTATCAAACAAACCTGAAGAAGCTTCAGTATAAATTTCTCCATTAATTTTAATTAAAGCAACCTTCTCGCTGCCCAAATTAGAAATGTTTGCACTCGGAACACTAATTCCAAACAAACTACTCAACGCATAAGCTAACCCAAACATTAACAATATAAAAACAAAAAAAATAACAACCAAAAATCCTGCAACCTTAACCCACTTTTTTAAATTAGAATCAACAACAAATTCTTTTTTTTGCAAAATACTGTCTTTTTTCTTAATCATACAAAACACAACATTATTCATCTTTTAAATCTAACTTGATAATCAAAAGGAAAACAAAATTTGATCACTCAGACTAACAAATCACAAAACGCCATCATTTTTCAATTCCTTTCTAATTTCTTTAACTGTTTTCTTATAATACTCCCCCTCCATAATTAGTTTATCTCCAAAATCATCCAGTCTAAACAACAAGTGCCTCATTCTATCCTTATCCATAAAACAACCCCCAAAAAGTAAAATATAAAAGAGCAAAGAGATTATTAACTTTCTTTTTTAATTAACAAGATAATGGAATTTGCTCAAAATTAATAAGCGCCCAAGGATGGACTTGAACCATCGACCACCCGGTTAACAGCCGGATACTCTACCTACTGAGCTACTTGGGCTTATCAAAACTTATCCTCAATCAATTCTTGATTAGGCTTTCTAATTAAATTCAATCCAAAACCATTTATAAATTTTCGCAAAAGGACAAAAAAAGCTATAAATCAAAAAACCCGCACTAAATAAAACAAATACTACTTAGCAGGATTCCTTAACAAATATTCCCTAACATTAGTTTTGAATTTTTCTAAATCTTGGGGAATAAATGTTGCTCCGGCAGCAGGAATATGCCCCCCACCTTTAGCATTAACCAACCCAATTGTGCATTGTTTTGCTAAATCTCCGCAATTAATTTTAAAATCTTGTCTTCGAATAGAACACTTCATCATCGGCCCAGGTAACTCAAAAATTATCACAACCATATTTTTTCTCTCAACAGAAATAATATTGCTTAATTTTGAGGAAAACCTTGGATCGGCATGAAAAAAACAAACTCCTTCAGAATAACACTCTGCTTCTTTATCAAATCTTTCTTTTAAAGCAACAAGCTTTTTATCAAATAATATTTTTAACGCAAAAAACTCTGATTTTAGTAACTCTCTTGGATATTTTGCTGAACACAAAAAATTAAACAAAGTATTAATCCTTTCAGAATATTGAGAAGAAACACAACCCACTAATTCATCCATATTTAACAAATCTTTTTGATTTAACCTGTACTTTTTCTTAACCTTATCCAAATAATCTTTCCATTGTTCAAAAGCAAAATCTCCAACAATTCCAATTGAACAAATCCAATCAATTGGAGCAAATAAATCAGCAACCATTTTTGTTGTAGGATACTTTGAAGGTTCAATTGTTGAAAAACTCCAAGGTTTTATTACAATATAATGAAAAGCATCATTCTTTATTGATTCTGATTGATGATGATCAACCACTAAAAAAGGACCAGTATGTTTGCCCACTTGAAGTAAAGCATCAGAAACAATCCCATCACTAAGATCAAGAAAAACTGTTTTTTCAGGAGAAAATCTAATAAATTCTTCAACAGGAATACTTAATTTTTTTGAATAATGATCATAAAAGAATACTTCTGAAACAATTTTTTTTGAACTAAAATACTTTTTTAATTGAACTGAAGAGGTAATCCCATCCTGATCATTGTCAGAGATAATTGCTATTCGTTTTGTATCTCCAATCCCCAAAAATTTTCTTACCCTGCCCCTAACATTCTCAATTTGAGGATCAACAGAAACATTTTTTTTTGTCTTTGAAATAAATTTTTTTGCTTTTGAAATTGAAGTAGTTATTTTTCTTTTTACTTTGTTAGACATATCTTATTTGGAAAAGAGAGGTTTATTAATTTCTCTACAAGACGACTCTGGGACAAAATTATTGATTTTTAGCGTGTTTTTATGACTATGTGGGCTTT
>CAZIEL010000063.1:0-5878 GCA_964538165.1 uncultured archaeon
CAAAGAACTTGAATTAGGTTGAGCTCCGGGTTCAATTCCCGGCGGCTGCATTGTTAAAGATGGTTGTTTAGATTTTGTGGATGTTTAGTAAATTATTTTCTTATTTTGTCAACTTTTCTTAGAAATCTTTCATGGGCTTTCCATAAGAGTTTTTTCTTTTTTTTAAAGTTTTTTTGTATTTTGTTTTCATTTTCTTTTAGTTTTTGAAATAATTCAAAAATCTTTTTTGAATTGAGTTTGTTGTAGTGTAAATAGTATTTATTCATTCCGATTAGTTTCATAAAATCGTGGTTTTTGTGGTCATAGCAAATACTTATCATTGGTTTATTTGCGTTGAATGCTAATATTGTTGAGTGGAGCATCATTCCTATAAAGTAATCCACTTTTTTGTATTCTTTAAGGAGTTTTTTTGAGGATCCTCTAATGACTCTTAGTTTGACTTTTTTTTCAAGTTCTTCTATTGCTTTTTCTTCTCCCGGGCTGTGTTTAAAGTAAACGATTTTGTAATTTAGCTTTTCTAGTTTTAAACAAAAACCAGTGTATGCTTTGATTACTTTGGTTAAGTGTTTGTCTTGCATTTTCCATCCGTGGGCTGCAATATTTATTCCTATAGTTTTTCGATTCTTTTTTTTAGTTGTTTTTGTTTTTGGTTTTTTTATTTCTAAAAATACTGCGGGGTCGCAAACAAGCATTGTTTTTATTCCAATTTTTTTCAAATAATTTTGTGTGTTTTTGTCTCGAGAACTGCTTACAAAAGAAAGTTTGTTAATTAGTTTAATACTTTTTTTTTGTTTTCGTGTGAGGTCTGTGTCACCAAAGTTTCTTAGGTATCCTAGCGAATAAATTGCTATTGGGACTCCGAGGTTTAGTTTTTCGTATTCTGTTGGTTGGAACCATTTAGAATAGTGTCCTCCGCCACCAATAATGATTAGAGAACTTTGTCTTATTTTACGAATTTCTTTTTCTGTTAAGAGTCCTATTTTTTCGATGCTTATTTGGTGTACTTTGTCTTTAAGTTTTTTTTCCAAGAGTTCTTTTATTGCAATTCTTGCCGCTTCATCCCCTTTGTTTAGGGGGTTAGTAATACAAAATAAAGTTATTGTCATTAAGAATTTTATTAAATGGAATGTATTTAACTTTTTGTTTTTTTAAAAAATCTTTTTTGTAGGGGTTTTGCTTGTAGTGGTGTATTGCTTTTTATTAATTTGGATGTTGATTAGTTTGTATGAATAAACTTGTTTTGTTTGATGTGGATGGAATTTTGATTGCTCAGAGTAGGGGAAATGTTCCCTCAATTTCTAAGATTTTGATTCAAAGACAATTTGGGGTTACAATTGATCCAAAAGCAACTAATGTTGATGGTATGACTGATCGAAGTGTTCTAATTGAGCGTTTAAAGAGTGCTGGATTAAGTGATCCTGAGTCTCATCCAAAATTTGAGATTGCTATGCAAGAATTTGCGGCAGTGACTAAAGAACTTATTTGTGAGTATGGAATTGAAAAAATAAAAAATGTTGAGTCTTTGATAAAACTGCTTCAAAAAAACAAGATTACTATTGGTTTACTTACGGGAAATACTTATGAGCGCGCTAAAGTGAAGCTTAGTGCAGTAAATTTGTGGCAATATTTTAAGATTGGTGCTTTTGGCGGGTTTAGTAAAATTAGGAGTGATTTAGTTGAGGTTGCGTTAAGTGATGCAAGAGAAAAAACTGGTATTTCTTTTGAAAAAGAAAATGTGTTCATAATTGGGGATACAATTAGGGATATTCTTTGTGCAAAAGAAGGAGAAGTAAAATCAATTGCTATTGCGACTGGAAATCAATTATGGGAAGAATTAAAAAAAGAAAAACCTGATTATTTGTTTAAGGATTTTAGTAATGTTGAAGAAATTTTTAATGTGATTAAATGAATAAAATAAAGTTGTTAAAAGAAAAGTTACCAAAACTTTATAGCGAAGCTTCGTGTGAACATGATATTACGCATGTTTTAAGGGTTGCAACTTTTGCAAAAATTATTGGGGAAAAAGAGGGGGCGGATTTAAATGTTCTTATTCCTGCTGCTTATTTGCATGATATTGCTCAGAGAAAGTTTTCTCATCATGCGACAAGAAAAACTCATGCTGTTTTGGGGGCAAATGAGGCTAGAAAGATTTTAACTGAAATGAAGTTTGATAATGTTGAAGAGATTTGTTCTGCAATTTTGCAGCATAGTCACAGTAGTCCGACTGATGCGAAGCAAACCCTTGAGGGAGTTTGTTTATTTGATGCAGATAAACTTGATTCATTAAGTATTGTTGCTGTTGCTAGACATTTGCAATTAATGGCTCTTGAGAGGAACTTAAATATTGTTGATGCTTGTAAAGTATATTTGAAAGCAGAAGAAGAAATTAAATTAAAAACTAAAACTGCAAAAGAAATGGATGTTAATAGGAAAGAAGCGGTTTTGTTGTGTCATAAAATTATTGAGATGGGCACTGTAAAAGAATAGTTTTTATGGGTGCGGATTTATTTTTTAAATCCGCCAAATATTGCCCATAAATAGTTTTTCCAAAAGCATTCTAAATTACCAAACCCGATTTCTTGCATCCAATTAAGTTGTTTTACTAATTGTGCATGAATGTCTTTTGGGTTTTCTTCAACCATTCCAAAGTTTGTGATATTTCTATCCACATATTTGTCCCAAATTTCTTTCATTTGTTTAGACACTTTGCCTTTGTTGTATTGTTCATTAACATGGTTATTCCAGAAATTTAGGTACATTAAGTAAATGGAGTCGCTTTCACCCTTTACTTCATCAGCATTAATGAATATTCCTCCCGGAGTTAGCATTTCAAATATTTCTGCGTAGAGTTCTTTTTTTCTTTCGTTTTTTAGGTGGTGTATTGCGTTTGAAGAAACAATTACATCAAATTTGGCAGTAATGTCTTTGTTCCATTCTTTTTGATTCAGATCTGAAATTATGTAAGTGGTTTTATTCGAGGTTGGTTTTTTTCTTGCCACATTCATAAAATCTTCTGAAAAGTCTTGCCAGTAGATTTTTGAATTAAACTCCGTGCCTATTTTGTTTAGTAATATTCCGCTTCCTGCTCCCAAATCAAGCACAGTTATTTCTTTTTTCCCAATGGTTTTTATTATTTGGCAAATTACTTCTTGCATTTCGTTGTATTTTGGCACAATTATGCTTGCGTGCGTATCATATTCTTCTGCCATTGAATTAAATCTTTCTTTTTGTTCATTCATATCCTTAATCCCCCTTTAATAAAGCTAATTAATTCTTGCAGAAGTAGTGAGGAGAATAATTGGCCAAAAAATAACACTGCTTTCGCAAAAATAATTATTTTTGCTTAGTTCAGCAGTATGTCAAGTAATGGAGTTTTCATAGAATAGTTGTGTGTTTTATTACTTGATTTTTGCATAAAATTATTGCATTGTTAATAGTATTTAAATGAATTTTACTTTTTGATGTAAAAAATTGCACAGTATGGTGTTTTAGATTTCAATACCGGCTTTTTTTAGTAGTTTTTCCATTCGAGGGATTGTTTTTTTATCAACTTCTTCGTTAGCAACTTTCTCTAAAAAGAAGCGGTATCTTCTAAGAATTTCTTTTTTAGCTGCTTCGCGAATTATTTCATCATTCACGATCCCTTTTTTTGCCATGTTGATTCCCATGTTGGTGGGAGAAGCATATTTGTGCATGTAATTGTGTTTTGGAACAAATTTTCCAATTATTTTCTTTAGTAAATCAAAGTTTTCAATATCCCTATTATAATTAATTGATTTTACTCCATAAGCTTTGTAGTGTCTTTGGTCGTACATGTTTTTGTCTCCAAGATCTGCTGTGGCTGCTTCATAAGCAATATTTACTGGGTGATTGAGTGGTAAGTTCCAAATTGGGAATGTTTCCCATTTTGCATAACCTGAATTTATTTTATGTTTGTCATCTTGAAATATTTGGGACATGCACAAAAACATTTTTCCACTTCCTGCTCCAGCTCCTGTTACAACAATTATTGGTTTTGTTGTTTTTATGTGGTCTTGCATTGAGAATCCTTTCTCCCCAAAAACTTTTTTCAAGTTTTTTGGGTAACCATTTATTTCTTTAGTAAAAAATACTTCTAAATTGTGTTTTTTTGCTGTTTCTTTGAACTCAATGGCTTTTTTTTGTCCGCTAAATCTAGACACAACTACTCCCTTTACTTTTATTCCATTTCTTTTTAGTATGTGTGTTTCTTTTAGTGCTAATTTATCAAGAGTTAGCCCTGTGTCGCTCCAAGTGTTTTGTTTTTCAAGTTCTATTGCATTAATGCAGTAAAGTATTTCCACTTTGGACCTAATTCTTCGCAGTAATTTGATTTTGTTTTTTCCATCAAATCCTGGAAGCACACGTGTTGCGTGTCCATCAAAGATTAGTTTGCCTCCAAGTTCTAAATAGAGTTTAGAAAATTTTGCACATCTTCCAAGCAGAGCTTCTTTTTGTGCTTCAAAGTATCTTTTATTATCAAATCCGGTTTCGTTATTCATTTTTTATCAACAAAGTAAAGCGTTTTTTGCTTAATAAAGATTGCTTTGGCTTTTTTGTTTGGTGTTAAAGTTTCTTTCTTTTTAGTAGTAGTGAGTTTGTGACAACTGATACTGAGCTTAGTGCCATTGCTCCGCCAGCTATTATTGGGGAGAGGGTTATTCCATATCCCACTAATATTCCTGCGGCTATTGGTATTCCTATTATATTATAGAATAGTGCCCAGAACATGTTTTGTTTTATTTTTCCTATTGTTGCTTTGCTTAACTGAACTGCTTTTGCAACATCAGTCAAATTATTTTGCATTAAAACAATATTTCCTGTTTCCATTGCAACGTCAGTTCCACTTCCCATTGCGATTCCAATATCTGCTATTGCAAGAGCGGGAGCGTCGTTTATCCCATCGCCTATCATTGCAACTTTTTCTTTCTTTTGTCCAGTTCCTTGCAATTTTTTGACATAATTTGCTTTATCTTCAGGCAATACTTCTGCAAAAACATTTTCTGGTCTGATTCCTGCTTGTTTTGCAATTGCTTTTGCAGTTCTGGTTTTATCTCCCGTTATCATGTATACTTCAAGCCCAAGTTTTTCTAGTTCGTGTACTGCTTTTTTTGAGGTGTCTTTTATTGCATCGGCCGCTGCGATTATTCCAATTAGATGTTTGTTGTCAGCAAGTAACATTGTGGTCTTTCCTTCTTCTTCAAGCACAGTCATTTTTTCTTGGATTTCGTCAATTTTAATTTTGTTTTTTGTCATTAGCTTCGTATTTCCTAAGTAATACCTTTTTCCAAGTATTTCCGCTTGAATTCCGTGTCCCGGAATCGCTTTGAAATTTTTTGTGTTATTTAATTTGATTTTCTTTTGAGTTGCTTTTGATACTATTGCATCAGCTAAAGGGTGTTCGCTTGTTTTTTCTATGCTTGCGGCAATTTGAAGTATTTTGTATTCATTTATTTTGCTTAATGCAATAATGTTAGTGACTTCAGGGATTCCTTTGGTAATTGTTCCGGTTTTATCAAATATTACATATTTTAGTTTGTGTGCAGTTTCAAGTGCGTCTCCTCCTTTAATCAATATCCCTTGTTTTGCTCCAAGTCCAGTTCCAACCATTATTGCGGTTGGAGTAGCTAGTCCTAAAGCACATGGGCAAGCAATTACAAGAACTGCAATACTAGTGAGTAGTGCAAATGTAATTGGTGCGTTGAGTATAATGTACCATGTGAAAAATGTGATTATTGAGAGCAGTATTACGGTTGGTACAAAGTAAGCGGAGATTTTATCAGCATATCTTTGAATTGGAGCTTTTTTTCCTTGTGCGTCTTCAATTAGTTTAATTATATTGGCAAGGGTAGTGTTTTCT
>CAZIEL010000064.1:0-5844 GCA_964538165.1 uncultured archaeon
AATAGGAGTGCAAACTCCTATTTAGGTCTTTATAAAGGATTTGACCAGAACCCAATAGGTAAAGCAAGGGTTATTGTTGGGGGTGTAATGTCGTTTGGATTATTTGGAAAAATAGTATTATCTTTTGGTATTATTATGTTTATACAATCGAGAATTATGTTTGAAGTAGTTTGTTTTTCGATACCATTAGATATGTAATAAATAATAAGTTCGCAAGTTTTGTTTTCTCCAACCCTTTCACAAGCACACTCGTTAAGATCGTTTAAAAGATATGCTTCTTCATCGAATTGTAACAAGTTTTTTGAATTATAATCCGCTTCTTGACCATCAAGTTTGAGTTTTGTTATCTCAATATAATTTCCTGTATTATTTTTTAGAACAATTAAAGCATCACCTTCTTTTGAAAGAGAAGCATCCATAATAGGGATAGTGTTAGTTAAATTTGATATTTTTTTTGAAGTTTTTATTGAATCATTATTTTCAGTAAGTGAAAGAACTACCATTACTAAAGCAAGAGAAACAACAACAATAATTCCTATTAATACTAGATACTCTATAGTACCTTGAGCACGCAGTTTCATACTAGTAGTATAATTTAACAATTAATAAACGTATTTACGTGTCTCTAACCCCATTGCGACAATCCAATTTGTTTGCCTTGGTTTAGTAGGTCTTCTTTTGTGTATCTTAGTTCTTGCATTATTTTAATAACTGCAAGTAAAACTTGGTTCTCCAACTGTAATATTCTGCGAACCAACATACCTAACCAGCACCGGAAATCCTTGAGGAAGAAAAACATTTCCCCTAGCCTCAGCCAAAGATTGCTTAATCGGATAATCAGCCCTAACCACATTCTTTGAATCAGACTGAACCTGACCCATCTGAACAACTGAAAACAAAGCAAAAATAACCACAGCAACAACCAAAATCGCTGCCCCAACAATAAGCAAATACTCAATAGCTCCCTGCGCCCTACTCTCAAACAGGATAACAATAAGGAAATTGGAATATAAAAACATTCGCCCACTCAAAGAGGATATAATAAGATAAAAAAAAACTAACCCCAAGCACTAAGACCAGTTTGTTTACCGCCGTGTAATAGATCTTCTCGAGAGTACCCAAGTTCAGCAAGTATCTTTATTACAGCAGGAAGTACTTGGTTTTCAATATAGTATTCAGCGTCATAGTTTCCTTCTTCAACAAATTCTTCTAGTTCCGCTTTGTCTGAGATGCTTGCTTTATCATTTCCTTTTGTTATGATAAATGAAAGCATTGATCCTACTCCAAGTTCTTTTCCTCGTTTTATTGCTTTATCTGCTGCAGCAACGTGCGGCCCTATTGCATCATAGTCTTTTATGTCTCTTTGTAAGAGTGTCATTATTGCTAAATCCTTTTTTAAAACACGACCTTCTTTTAGATCTTTTAGTACTCCTCTTACATACTTAGCTGCTTCTTCTGGATTTCCTTGACTAAGAACTAGTTCAATTACTTTTCTTTGTGTTTCTTTTGCAACAATACACCAATCTCTTCTCACATATTCAAATCCAACAATTTTTAGGTTTCCTTTTTCATCAATTAGTGCGTATCTTTTTTTTGCAGCTCCTCCTTCTTTTTTCGTTACAAATATTCCTCTTTTATAAAATCCATCTATTTCTAGTTCCATTCCTTCAGGAAGTTCTTTGTTTACTTTTTCAGTAAATTCTTCCACATCGTGTTTTGTTTTCTTTCCCATTTGTAAGAAATTTGAGTCAGTGTCTCCATAAAGTACTCTAAATCCATCTTTTTCAGCTTTTGATATTGTTTCTTGAATATAATTTCTTGCAAATGCGGTTATGGCTGAGGCACATTCTCTTGAGTACCATCTTGCTCTTGCGTAACCCAAGTAACCGTATGCTGAGTTTAGAATAATTTTTAGTGCCCATTGTTTTGCAAATAGCACTTTGTCATCCACTCCTTCTTCTTTTTTTCTTCGCTTGTATTCTTTCTTCAAAATTAGTCTTTGTTTTAGTAATCTTCCCAATATTTCTGGGAACAATCCTTTTTCTTTTGTACAAAAGTGTGTTCCGTCAGGAGAGGTGTTCTTTTTTTTGCACTCTTCGTGTGAACAATTTAGTGTATCAGGAGAGATGTTGTGTGAGATTATTATGCTTGGGTAAAGGGAAGCAAAATCAAGTACTGCTATTTCTTCATGCAGTCCAGCAACTGGTTCTTTTACAAACGCTCCTTTGATTGGGTTTTGTGTTCTTTGAACAATTTCTGGTTCTTTTGGTTTGTTTGGTGCAATTACTCCTCTTGCGTGTGCTTCTTTCATTAATAAATCTTCAACCATTTGAGAGGTTGAGTTTCTTGTTGTTTCGTATAATGTTTGGGAGGTTAGTTTTGATATTTCAACAAAGAGAGGCAAGAATTCTTTTGCAATTTTTAGTGCAGTTCTTGAGTCTTTTAAGTTATAATCAACTAGTCTTTCTAGTTTCTTTTTGTCTTTTTCTTCCCAGGCTTCATTAATTTCTTTTGGATAAACTTTTTCCTTATATTCTCCAAATACTTTTTCTGAAACGCTCTCAATATCTAGTTTTACAGTATTAACTGCTCCAGTTCGTTGTAAGAATTTCATTATTTGGTAAGAATCAATGTGTTGAATTCCTTGTAGTTTAACAGCATTGTCAAGTCCGTGTCGCATTGTTCTTGGTTCGTATCCATTAATCCTAAAATCAATTTTGTATTTTTTTGCTCTTTCTTTTGTATAAGCAAAATCAAAATTATCCCCATTATAAGTTACAATAAAAGAATTATCTTTTTTTGATAAGTCTTCTATTAGTTTTTCAATTAGTTCTTTTTCATTTTCAAGTATTTGAAGTCCATTAACTTTTTTTGTATTATAAGATGCAACTCTTTGATAATTTGCCTTCTTTTCAGATCCTAACTCACCAGCAACAACAGAAGTCATTAGTATTGGTTCAAGCCCAATTCCAAACTTTTTTCCAGAATATGTTTCAAGATCAAAAGCCATTGCTCTTCCAATAAAAGGAGCATCAATTACTTTAATTGAATTAATTATCTTTACTTTTCCTTTTATTTGTACAACGTCTTCTTCAGAATCTTCATCGTTTTTGGCATTATTTTTTTCATTTTCAACCTTAACTTGTGTTTTTATTTTTTCTTCACAAAAAACATCATATTCAATCCAATTTCCTGGTTGAAGTGCTTTGTCCAATAAGTATCTTTTAGCAAATGGTACATCATATTCATATCTTTCAAATCCAAGTTCGGCCAAGTATTTTCTTGCTTGAACTAAATGTGCAACTCTATTAAACTCAATTTTTAGTATTTCTTTTCCGTTGTTTTTATTTTTTGTGTCAATCACGTTTGCAATTTTGAATCTTTCTTCTGTTCCAAAAATATACTCTTTGAGTTCTTTTATGGTTTTTTCTTTCTCAGTCATTGAAGTTGCAACATATAAATAAGGTTTGAAATTTTCGTCTTTTAGCCAAAAATTTTCTTTTTCATTTAGCACAAATAGCGAGATTATTGACTTTTCACTTTCATCAAAGTAGGATACATCAAGTAAGAGTGCTTGTTCTTTTGTCATAATTAAATTGGATTGAAAATAGTTAAAAAACTGTCCAATTGAATTATTTTACCTACAATAATTCAATTATTACCTTACTTTCTTTTCTATAAGAGAATGCTTTAATATTAGTTTAACTCTATTCTTCTTGATTTTGATGCCTAGACCCGAACGTTCTGGACCACCTCAACAGGGAGCCCCAATGCAAGGACAAGTTCAACAAAGTGCTCCAATGCAAGGAGGTATGATGTCTGGGGGAATAAGAGAAGATATTAGGGCACTTAATTCCAGTATTTTACTTATTACTCAAAAAATAAAGTATTTGGTTAGAAATGAAAAAATTTTGGGCAGAAATTTGGTTGTATTAAATAAGAAAATTAAAACCCTTGAAGATAAAGTTGTTAATGCCCCGCAAGTTTCGGCAGGTGGTGGAGCTTCTTCTGAACAGATGGATGAATTAGTACAAAAGATTGCTTTGCTTGAAGCCCAACTTGAAGACATGCGAAGCAGAACCGCAACAACAGAACAAGTTAAAGAATTAAAATTTGTTATTGATTCAATTAATCCATTAGAATTTACTACCTTATCTCAAGTTAGAGATTTAATTGATAAAAAGATTAAAGAAAATAAGTAAGTTAAAACTAGAACCAAAATCCAATTAATAATAAAAGATCTTTCATAATTTTGGCGTTCCACTTAAGTTGGGTCTCATTAGTACTCGATAATTTCTTTTTCCTTTTATCGAAACAGCAACATCATTTCCTGATACAACATTCATTTTTGCTGTCATTGTTTTTGCAAGTTCGTCAGGGAGTTCTTTTGATGATCCAATCACAAATCCAACTCCCCGATTTTCAAGTCTAGTAATTGCAGTTATTGCTTTGTCTTGATTTCTCATGAATAAATCATTAATATTTGGAATTATAAGTGAACAATTTATTTGCTGGGTTTCAGTAATTCCTTTTGTTATTTGCCTCATTATGGTGTGAGTGAACAATAGTCTTTCTTCAGGGCTAAGTGTTTTTGTATTTAGTATTACGGCTCGCCCCATTTTTCCCGCAATTGCACGAGTTAATTCACTTGAAGGAATTGCTTCTCCAAACAATCCGCTAAATGATTTGTTAATAATATTGAGTAATCTTTCCGCCCTTAATTTTTCATAATCATTTAGTTCTTTTGTTTGAGATACTTTTTCCAATAGTTCTTCAGGAGTATTTACTCTCATTGTAAAACTAATTAGCGAAAGATTTTTTTGGAATTCCTCATCTCCAAGCCCAATCATTTCAAGCAAAAAATAAAGATCAGTGTCTTTTAGGGAGATTTTTATTGAATCTTTTACATTTAGATTTTTTACAGGAAATCCAGATGGCTCAAAATCAACTAATTCATCTTTTAGTGCTGAATAATTTGGTGTTGCAGTCCCCAATCCCACAAAATACTCATCTGAATCAAAAATTAGTATTGGAATATTTTCTAACAATAAGTTTTCTGAAATAATATACATTGAATAATTAAGAGAAAACCCTTGTCCTACAATTTGAGTTCTTTTTAAATTCATTATTGGTTCTTTAATTATTTCTCTTGTTTTGCTTAATCCAAGTTGTATTATTGGAGGGGTTTCATCACCAATAATTGCGTTATTAGATATGTCAACTTTGGACAAACCAGATTGTTTTCTTCCCGCAATTAATGTTTTGATAGTAAATGGGTCCCCAAGTATTGGAGCATATTCTGTTTTTGCTACTGTTGAAAGATCTTTTAGCTCAAGCGAAGAAGATCTTGCTAGATCAATTATTACTGAAGAATTTTCTTCAGTTTTTTGTATTGCTAAATCTATTCTTCTTACAAAATCATCTTGCTTAAAATCAACAAAAAATGGATCAAATGATAAGAAAAATATTTTTCCTGTCTTTTCCCCCATTGATTTCGCAACCCCAAAACAAGGTCGAGGGATTGTTTGAATAAATGTATCCATTGCTCCGCGTGCAAAAAAAGCTTTGTATCCTTCAACAACCGCACCCGCTCTTTTTCCGTCTCTTTTATCATAAATAAAAACTAAAAAAAAGTTTTCAGGATTTGAAAATATTTCTACTTCATGTCCAAACGTTTGTCCTGCAAACACCGTTTCCCACGGCCCAAAGTCCACCTTAAAATCCATAATCAAAGCACTTTATTGTTACTAATAAATGAATTTTTTGGTATTTATGCCTTTCTTATCTATTGGCTTTGGGACAAAAGTCTAGTTCTTTGTCTTTCTTTTTGATATGATTAGGTAG
>CAZIEL010000065.1:0-5841 GCA_964538165.1 uncultured archaeon
AAATTTAATATTATCCTGTTACATCCGGGAAAAAGGTTTGACAATCGCCCCAATCAAATTCTTTTTGTTTATCACTTGAATCTGATGCTTGAGTGGAAATATTAAAACAAGAAGGAATCATGGTGTCATTTGTTTTATTAGGGTACTCTGTTTTTAATTTGTGACAACCTAAACGCAAAATGTTTCTCAGACAATTATTGGGTTCTTTTCTTGTTGAACAAGGAATAATATAAAGATATGATTTACCACCAGTAGTGTCCTTGAAGGCAACAAAAGAATTGGGTGCACTTTCTTGTTCAGTTTTTGAAGCAGCCCTTGGATAATAATATGTTTCTTGAATAGTTCCCCCACCATAAGAAGCATCAAGATTTGATCCTTCGAGCAAGAACTGCGAGTCAACTAAACGAAACTCCGCTCTTGAAGCAACACTTCTCGCAGCAGTAATTTCCAAATCTTTTGGGTCTTTTTTGTACTCAACAATAGAAAGAATTAATTTATTTTGAACATTATCCCCCGATCCCACACTCTGTTTGGAGAATCCTAACTCATAATAAAACCTTTTTTGATCATACCCATAAGTAATTACCTCCGGAATACTCACAATATCAAAAGAACAAGGAGAATCAGTACTTAATTGTCCATCAATTGCTTTTGCTTCTTCAAGGAGTTGATAATTTGCAGATTCAAATAAACCAATTTTTGAAACAAAATCATAAAACATTAAAGCAACAATTGCTACCCCAATAGCAAAAATTAGCATTTGCATTTTACTCAAAATAAATCCAAGCATACTTATTCACCATATTATGGTTTATAATAAACACAAATTCGAGGATAAGTCTCTCCAGCAGGAGAAATATTCTTTGTTATATATGAACCTTTGTCAATTCGATTACTATCTGCAGGATTTGTTGGATCTATCGCAGTATACCCTGAAGAAGTAAGAGCCGCATCTCCCTCTCCAATTCCTTCCGAAGGACAAGAATCGGTTAAAAAAGTAGTTAGTGGGGGTAAATCAAGACACTTTTGTCTAAAAGCCTCTGCGATATTTGGATTATAATAAGTCATTACATAGCATTGATCGGATGGATAACTACATCTTGCGGCACAAGTATCTCTCTTTCTCTCAAGTTCTATTTTCATCGTAGTGTACTTTGAAGAAAAACATCTATCCTGCGGAGTAAAAGTAAATTGTTTAGTACTCTTTCTTGAAACAGTTTCTTCTAAATTAGTTTTGAATTTTGTCATTTCTTTATCAACAGAATTTAAGCACACTTCATCATTAACTCTCTCAAGCATAGTGTACCCAACAACTACAACAAAAGCCATTATTATTACAGCAACAAATAATTCAAAAGGAGCTGAAGCCTGTGCTTTTTCATTCAAAAACTTTGCCATTCAATTCACTTTCTTTTGTATAAATTATTAGTAGAAGTTATTGTGTTTTTGGAATAGTTTTCATGCTACTTTGGAATAAAGGCTTAACAATTAAAACTAATAATAAAGCAGCTATTGCAAAAACCAGCACCATATAAATTGTTCCAAAATCGCTTGCAGCAACTTCTTCAGAAAACAAAGAACTTCTCATAAAAAGAATAGGGGAAAAGAAGTATATAAAACTTCTTTTCCTAAAAAATCATTCACTAATTCTAACCTGCTCTCAATAAAACAATTGCACAACAAGGTCGAGCACTTCCACAGTACTCTTGGGCATCAGTTGGATCAGATATTCCATCAGATATATTATCATTGTTACCTGAAACTATACTTAGAGCCTCATCAAGTTCTGGTGCGGTTTGTTGACAAACAACAAGTGCTTTTGCTCTCAACTTATTTGTTCCCTTCCAAGTAAGGTAAGAATAACCACTTGTATCAGTTTTATCAATAATCAAATCTTCATAATTGTCGGCACCAAATTCGCCTCTAACAAAATACATTGAATCAGGATCTATTCCTGCTCTATCTCTGAATGCTGAAACCAAATAAATTTCGTTTGGATTTATTTCAAACACACGAGTTGTTGTTGTTTGGGATGGTTGTGCAGTACTAATCGCATTACCAACAGTGCTTGGTAAATCTCCACCCGGATTAAGTATAACTCCTTGAATAATAATGAGCAAAACAATTAGGATAGCGAATGCTACAACACCCGAAATCATCAGCTCAAAAACACTAAACGATTGCCCTCGCTGGTTCAGATAAATCACCTTGCAATAAGAAGCATTAAAGTAGTATTTAAACCTGACTAATTAATTTTGCCAATAAAAATACCAAAATTGGTTTTATGAACTCAAATCGTCCAATTCTTTTCCAAAAGCAACTATGCATGTTGAACAACAATTAGAAGTGTCTTCTCTATTCGTTGGATCACAACTTGGTTCCGAAACACAACGAACATAAACATTAACGTGCAAGTTTTGGGTAAATTCTGCACGATTGGATTCAGAAGAAATGTTAATCGAACTCATGGTGGATTCAAAGGTAAAACATTCTGCACTAAGGGAAGTTAATCTTTGAGCAGTAATAGTGTCTATGGCGTAACCTTTAGCAAAAGTCATTTGCCCAGAAGATTCAATTACTTTGCCATTAGGAGAGTGAGCTGCGGATTTAATCATTTCTTGAAAGTCTTTTACTGTTTGTTGCATGGACAATTCATTAAAGTAACCAAGAGTACTTAAAATAATCAAAAAAATGGCTAACCCCACAATAGAGTCAACAAATAATCGAAAAACCGAATCTGCTTGAGCTCTATTATCCATAATGAATCACATCGGAGTCATAACCATTGAAATAACATAATTTGCTCCAATTGAAGTTACTAAATATACTGCCATGGCTATTGGAAGCATTTTTGACAAATTAATTTTAAACAACAAATCATTATCTTCTTTTATTTTTGTTGTAAAGTAAGTTAAAATTATCACAATTAAAGCAACATAAATTCCAATTATTACCATATACATCCAAGGAGTAGCAAATGAACGAAAAACTTCTAAATCAACCTTAAAAATATTGCTCATATTTCCTATTCCTCCTCCAGCAATATCTGATACTGAAGCTGAAGAGTTTTGTAACTCTGGAGAAGAAACAACATCGGACAAAGTCATCATAACTACTTTTTGAAGAGCGGTAGTAATCCCTAACACCATTGGAGCGATAAATACGGCCATTGTTTGCATTGTAGTTGTTACATCCGAAACCATTTCTTTTAGGGATTTATTTACTTTATCCATGTTTTCCATTTGAAGAGAAAGTGACATTAGTGTTCTTGATGCTACTTCTACTCCCAAACTCACTGAATCAACTAACAAACGCATTGCAGTATTAATTATTTTTGAGGGAATTCCCTTCATTGAACCATAAACTGGATCAAAAATAGCACTCTCAAGAGGGAGTCCCATTAACTCAATATTCTCAACGGTTTTACCAAAAATTCTTTTACTAACCATTAAATTGGGCAAATAATCCTTTGCTTGTTTTAGAGCATTCTCAACTGGCTTATTTTCTCCCATTCTTGAAGCAATCATATACATGGATTCTTTGAATTCATCCTCCATTTGAATAATGATTAATTGAGCATTTCTTTTGTAAATATTCATGTAATAAAGCATAAAACAAAATGCCAAAACTATTGTTAGCATTGTACCTGCAATAAAAACATATTTCGTTGGATCATTTGCTGGTTTTGAATCAAATTTTAGTTTCTCCATGTAAACTGCATCCTCTGCTTTGCTTGGAGTATAATCTGCAGAAAGATATTTTTGGTAAAGAATTCCTTGAGTTATATCAACATCCTGAATAACATAAATATCAAAAGTTATTTTACCAAAATACTCTAATCCTTTTTCTTTGTAAACTTCTTCATATTGTTTATCCGCAGGAATTAATTGAAAAATTGTTGTTTCATAACCCTCTTTTTGTTCCCCAAACAAGAACTTTGGAGGAAATCCTTGAGTGGACAAAAAAAACGAACCACTAACTCCGATTAAAAGAATTGCAATTGCAATTAATCTTGAATCAATCCAAAACCCACCCATTTTCATTTGCCACTTTTTTGGAAGATCGGAATAATTATCATTAATCACTGGGGGTTCATAAGTTGGAGGACGTTTTTTTACTACTCCTTTAGCAAAAGTATAAGCAAAAGCCGGAATTAAAAAACAATAAATTGCAACTAAAATTATTGGGTTTGCAAAAGAAATTCCAAAAGAATTCTTATCCCCCGGAGGAATTTTTCCAATAAAAGCAGAACCAACTGGAAGAATTATTACTAACAATAGAGGAAGCAATACCCCAATATAAAATAACATTACAGAAGGTTGATTTAGAGACCTAGCATAATCCCCCATTTTTTCTTTTACACTATCAAGAACCTCCATCATGGTTTTATCCAAAATTTGGTATCTCCTTGCCTCACTTGGTTCCATTACACTAGCTCTAATTTTCATTAACGCTTCCTTTAGTTCAATAGAATATTTTCCCCATCTTAGAGCCATCATGTCAAGTCCTTCGCTAATACTTGAATAAACCCCTATTTGAAAATCCCAAATTAATCGTTTAAAATCATCAGAAACTTTTCCTTTACCATGTTTTGCACTAAACTCAATTGCTTTTTCTAAATTAGGAACAAGTTTCATTGACATTATCAAATAACCAACCATTTCAGGAACATAAGTTAATGCACGATTACGCTCATCATCAGCCATTGCTATTGGATAATTATAAATAAAAAAAGCAATCATTCCAACTCCCGAAACTAAAACTAACGCAATCATAAAAAATATTGGCATCGCTAAATCATCAAAAGCATCAGTTAAAAAAGTGCCTCCAATAGGTTCCCCTCTTGGATCAAGTTGGATTCCAAAACCAAGAACATACAAAATTAACAATAATATTATTGAAGGAATTGCCCCTGCAATCACAATGCCTTTAATTGCAGCCATAAACTCCGCAGCACTCAATTTCCATCCCAAAAAATCAATTGCTTCTCGATGTTTTTCATCATAAACAGCACCCTTACCAAGACCGGGAAATTGTTTGTATAATTTTTTGCAAAAAAGGACAAATTCAGGATCACGCTCCACAACTAATTTTGTTTCTCCTTCAAAGTTTTCACTAACCGCAGTAATTCCTTTATAGAGTTCTCCAGGAGACGCTTCATATTGCATTTTTCTTTGAGGAGGCATTTATTTAACACCAAAAACTATTGTAAAAAATAGGTAAAAGGAATATAAAAGAGTGATGAGTGAAGAAAAAAACTATTCAAGCAAAAAGTTTTAATACAAAGAAAACGAAAATCTGTTTATGGCTGGCGGAAAAGTACATGGACAAGGCGGACACGGACGCTTTTCAAGAGAATTACAAAGAGGATACGCTAGTAGACTTGAAGCAGAAGAAAAAATAAGAAGAGCACAAGAAGCAAATATGAGAAAATTTGAAGCAAGAGTAGAAAGAGAAATCGAACTAATCAAAGTTGATGTCGAAAAAACTGTTTTTCCTACTGTTATAAAAGCAAGAAATAATTTAGAACAAAGAGCAAAAAGAGGAGGACTTGGAGGAGATGCGTTTGTAATTAGAATGCTAGCTCTTGATGAATATGTGGTTGAAGAAATTAGAAAAAGATTTGAGGCAAATGAAATAACTAAACCACACTTAGCTGAACTGGATTATAACAAATTTAGGTGGTTGCCGGATACTGATCGAACGGGACTAATGATGAGATTACTTGGAAAAAACCCTTCGGTCTCAAAACAAAGAAGAATTTTAGGCGATATTAAGAGATTTTGTAAAGATGTACCAAGATGGGCACTTGGAACAGTCTAAACATAAAACTCAAAGTCT
>CAZIEL010000066.1:0-5795 GCA_964538165.1 uncultured archaeon
TTCCAATTGTATTACAGACATAACTGATTATTGCTATGTCTCTTTCTTTTATTTGAGTTAATCCTGCAATTAAACTTACTCCCGCTTCATCAGGTAAAGGAGATGCAATTAATATTCCGGCCAAAGCGAATGAAAGATAATTAGTGATTTTTGCTCCAAGAGTATTGTACGCAAGTTTCCCTATCTCTTTAACCAATTTTTTTTCTTGCAAATTATTAAATTCATCGCTAAAAGAGAATCTAATAAATCTAAATATCAATAAATCCGCAATCAGTGCTCCAAATCCACCCATTAATGCGGCTAAATATATGTTGTGTGGCACGCTTTCTATAAAAAATGCTGCAGAAAGCGGAGCGGTAAAACCAAATGCAAAAAATAGTCCTGCAATAAAACTGCCTAAATAACTTAATTCACCCAACTTACTTACAACATGACCAAAATCATTATTTTGTAACAAATAATAAGCAAAAATGATTGCAAGTATAAGAAAAAGCAATTTAGGGTACTTAAATTTTGCAAAAAAACTTTCCCTAAAAGCAACTTCTATTTTTGCCATTTCACTAAAAATCATTTTTTGCCCATCAACAATAATTTCTTCGCCAAAAAACCTTGGTTTAACTTTACCCTTTACTTTATTTTTCATGAAATACTAATGACGTTAGCCTTTATATTGATTACACGCGTTATTTTTTCATGGAAAAACTGGTTAAGGATTGGCACAATTTAACTCTTTTAGAGATAGAAAATTTGTTAAAAACAAATTCAACTACAGGACTTTTAAGTAGTAGTGTTGAAAAAAAATTGACTTTGTTTGGTTATAATGAGATAAAGGACACAAAACAAACTTCCATCCTAGAAGTATTTGTTAGACAATTCAAAAGCATTTTGGTTGCAGCCCTAATTGTTGCAATACTATTCTCTTTGTTTATGAGCGAATATATTGATGCTATTGTAATAGGTTTTGTGTTAATAGTTAATGCAATTATTGGTGCTTTTCAAGAGTTTAAGGCAGAGAAAGCATTAGAAGCAATGAAAAAACTATCCGCAACAAATGCTAGACTAATTAGGAATGGAAAACAATTATTAGTTCCAGCAAGAGAAGTAGTTCCAGGAGACATTATTTTACTTGAGGTTGGGGATAAGGTTCCTGCCGATGCGAGACTAATTCATGAATCAAATTTAATGATCGACGAATCAATGCTTACTGGGGAAAGTGTTCCCACTCGAAAAACAGTCGAAGTATTGCCCAAAAAAACTCCAATTGGATCAATGAAAAATGTTTTGTTTAAAGATACGATTGTAACTGGTGGAAAAGCAAAAGCAATTGTTGTAGCAACAGGACAAAATACAGAAATTGGAAAAATAGCCGGAATTTTAACTGAAACAAAAGAAGTGCCAGCCCCTCTTCAAATAAAACTAGATTCTTTTATGAAAAGTATTGGAGTTTTTGTAATACTTGGAATGATAATAGTAATAGTTACAGGACAACTTTATTTGAATATGTCTTTAGCTGAGACAATAAAACTTTCTATTGCCCAAGCAGTTTCGTTTATTCCAGAAGGGTTACCAATAGTAATCACAGTTGTACTTGCTTTAGGAGTGACTAGTATGGCAAAAAGAAGAGCTATTGTAAGAAAACTTTCTGCAGTTGAAACATTAGGAAACGTAACAATAATTTGTACTGATAAAACCGGAACTTTAACTAAAAATGAGATGACAGTAAAACAAATTTACTTTAATGGAGATCTAATAGAAGTAACAGGCAATGGTTACTCCACTCAAGGAGATTTTCAAATTGGAGGAGAAAGTACCACTATTCATAAAGAAAAACACTTAGCTTACTTACTCAAAACTGCGGCTTTGTGCAATAATGCTGCATTAGAAAAAGAGGATAAAGAAAATATAATAATCGGCGACCCTACTGAGGCTTCATTACTTGTCTTATCTGAAAAAGCAGGGTATATCAAAGATGAACTTGAAGAACAATATCCCCGAGTAGCAGAATTTGAATTTGATTCGGAAAAAAAATATATGCTAACTTTTAATAAAAATGGGAATGAAATTATCGCTCATGCTAAAGGAGCACCAGAAAATTTGCTTATTCTTTGTACTCATATTTATTACAATGGAAAAAAGGTTTTGTTAACTAAAGAATTAAAAAAACAAATTCTGGAAGAAAATAAAAAAATGGCTTCCTCTTCAATGCGTGTTCTTGGATTAGCATTTAAAGAAGTGAAAGAGATTTCAGAAAAAGAAATTAAAGAAATGACATCCTTAGGATTAGTTGGAATGATTGATCCGCCAAGAGAGGAAGTAAAATCTAGTATTAAAGAATGCAAAGAAGCAGGTATTCGTGTAATAATGATTACTGGGGATCACAAAACTACTGCTGAAAGTATTGCAAATTATCTTGGGTTAATGAACAAAAATTCTTTATCTTTTACAGGCGAAGAAGTTGATGAAATGAGCGATAAAGAACTATCAATTGCACTAAATAATGCAGTAATATTCGCTCGAACTTCTTCAATGCATAAAATGAGAATTGTTGAATTGCTCCAAAAAAAAGGAGAAGTTGTTGCAATGACTGGAGATGGAATTAATGATGCTTTGGCAATAAAAAAGGCTGACATTGGGATAGCCATGGGAAAAAGTGGAACCGAAGTGACAAAAGAATCAAGTGATTTAATATTAAAGGATGATAATTTTGCGACAATTGCAATTGCAGTAAAAGAAGGAAGAGTTTCATACAATAACATAAAAAAAGTAATTGCATATTTAATTGGAACCAATGTGAGTGAAGTATTAGTATTATTCTTTATACTTTTTAGCTCGCTTTTTTTACCACAAGCTTTACCCTTAATTTTAATTCCGATTCAAATATTATGGATAAATCTTGTAACAGATAGTGCTTGCGTAATTACTTTAGGAATGGAAAAAGAAGAAGACAATATTATGAAAGACCAACCCAGAAATCCAAATGAACCAATATTGTCAAAAGATATTTTAAGTTTTATTTTTTTGACAGCAGGAATAATTACTTTCTGGACAATACTTGTATTCTATATGGACTATGTGTATTATACAAAAAATCTTATTCATGCAAGAACAATGGCATTTTCAGTAATTATTATTTTTCAAATAGCTTCTGCTTTTAATGCACGATCGAAAAAACCTTTATTTATCACAGGAATATTAACTAATAAACAATTATTAATTTCAAGTATTCTTTCACTCCTATTACTAATTATTGTTGTTCACATTCCATTTTTGAATGAAGTAATGAGTACTACTCCCCTTAGTACCTATGATTGGATTATTTTAATCGCAGTATCAAGCATATTAGTGCTAGTTTTTGAAGCGAAAAAATCAATTCAAGGAATATTGACAATTAGAAATAAAAACCGAAGGAAAGCTATACAAAAAGTTACATCTATAATCTAAAACTATTTATTAATCGCCAAGAATGAATTTATGTTATGAGTGTTTTAGCGTTAGAATCGAAGGCAATTTCTGCTTCTTCTTTAACTAGCGCTAGCTTAGCTACTCAAATTAATTCTGATAATAATATCAACTAGGGCCAGCCTAGGGGCCCTTGTAAATATTTCCTGGGCAGGGAAATTTTCTATTATCTTTTTTTCCCGTAAAAATAAATTTTGCAAAAAAAGATTATCAAAATTTTGAGGTTGATATTATGGAAAGGACTATGATAAGTGAACTTAGTAAACATATTGGAGAAAAAGTTTGTGTGAGTGGATTTCTGCAGGAGTTACGTGGGCAAAGTAAAGTTAAATTTGTCCTGTTGCGTGAAGGAAGCGGAATTATTCAATGCGTTGCTCTGCCCGAAATTGGCGAAGCATTTAAATCAATTGAAAAAATCCCAAAAGAATCCGTCCTAAAAATAGCAGGAATAATTAAACTTGAAAAACAAGCCCTGGGAGGAATGGAAATAGTAATTGAATCATATGAAATTCTTTCAAGAGCAAGTGAAGAATTGCCAATACAGGTAGTAGAAAAAGGAAGTGAAGAAGTATCTCTTCCCCTTAGATTAGATTATCGATGGATTGAACTTCGTAAACCAAAACAAGCACTAATCTTCAAAATTTGGACAATTCTCGAAGAAGGAATGAGAGAATATTGCCTTTCAAAAGGATGTGTTCAAATTCATTCTCCAAAAATAATTGGGACACCAAGCGAGGGAGGCGCAGAGGTATTCACTGTAGATTATTTTGGAAAAAATGCATTCCTCGCTCAAAGCCCTCAATTCTATAAACAAATGGCGATTGCGTCGGGGTTTGAAAAAGTATTTGAGATTGGGCCAGTATTTCGAGCTGACAAATCACACACAGTAAGACACTTAGCAGAATTCACTGGGTTTGATGTAGAAATTTCTTTCATTGAGTCCGAGGAAGAACTTATGCAGTTTGAGGAAGAAATGATTGTACATGCAATAACTAAAGTAAAGGAAAAATATGGAATGGAAATCCAAAAATATTTTGGAGTTGAAATAAAAGTTCCATTACTTCCTTTTCCTCGTCTAAGTATGGAAGAATGCACAAAATTACTCAAAGAAAAAGGAATTAGTGAAGAAGGTGATTTGAGTAGCGAAGGCGAAAAAACAATTGGGGAGATTGTTAAAGAAAAGTTTTCTCACGAATTTGTTTTCGTCACAGGGTACAAATATTCAAAACGTCCCTTTTACCACATGAAGACTAAAGAAGAGGGAACAAAAAGTTTCGAACTTTTGTACAGTGGAATGGAAATAACAACAGGTGCGCAAAGAGAACATAGATATGAAATACTAAAAGAACAAGCAATTGGAAAGGGACTATCGCTTGAACCACTCTCTGATTATTTGAGTTTCTTTAAGTATGGTTGCCCGCCTCACGGAGGATTTGGAATTGGTTTCTCTCGAGTACTAATGCAACTACTCCACTTGAGTACAATAAGAGAAGCGGTTCTTGTAACAAGAACAGAAGAAAGACTAACCCCTTAAATAAAAAATAGAAAAAATAAATAAGAAAAATTTGATTTGGTTAAGCTAAAAGCTTAACCATTATTTTAATAATTATTTTCTCTTTTTAATTGTAAAAGTTTTTGGAGAAGGATGCGTGTTTGAATTTATGTTAATTGGTTTTATTAAAACAAGAAGACCAAGTTTAATGGGAAGTGTATAAATGAGCATATTATTAAGAATTGAAAGCTTACTTCCAAGAAAATTGTCCCACAAAATTCAGCTCAAACTTGGATACAGTGGTGATTATAGGGATATGCGAAAAAAAGTTGGCTTTATTGCTTGCTATCCCTTATTTGCAGGAATAATAACAACAGTTGCTGCAGCATTCTTTTATTCAATTCAAAATGTTATTTACTCAATCAAAGCAAAAAGAGTGGTTATTGATTCAATTTCAATTCTTGAGTTATATTTTGAGGACAAATTTAAAACAAGAAGAAATATATTAGACCTTGCAAAAACCCTTCGGCAAATGGGAATAACAACTCTTGCTGTTGCAGAAGTAGATGACCAAACTGGAGGAATATCAAGAGAAGGAGTAGAAGAATTCGTTGCAGATGGAGTAATAATGTTATTTTTGGACAAAAAAAACAATACTTTCAATAGAGCAATAAGTGTAAGAAAAATGAGGGCAACAAATCATTCGCTAAAAATTCACCCACTAAAAATCAAAAGACCGGGCGGGATAATTGTATATCCATTCGAAGAAACATTCAACGAATTTTAACCAATTTAATATTTAGTTTTTATTCATTAGACTAATTATTTTACCACTTTTTTATAC
>CAZIEL010000067.1:0-5712 GCA_964538165.1 uncultured archaeon
ACAAGAAATGGTATTGGGGCAAGAAGTACTTGTGTCTGCAATAACAAGCGAATTTGGAAAAATAATTACTTATGGGCTTGGAGGAATATTTGTTGAAATAATGAAAGATTTTTCACAAAAAATTGCGCCGATAAACGATTCAGATATTGAAGAAATGCTTAATGAAGTAAGAGGAACAAAAGTACTACTTGGGGCAAGAACAAAGAAAAAGTATGATGTTGAATCACTAAAAAAGTTAATTAAATCATTAAACAAACTTGTTTTAGCTTACCCCCAAATTAAAGAAATTGAATTTAATCCAGTAATGGTTAGCGAAAACGGATCCTTTGCAGTTGATGCAGTTGTTACGTTAGAATAATGTGATAAAAATGGCTGATGTTGCATTACAACCGGATTATTCTTTTTTTGTTATTGTCGCAGTAATTATTGGAATATTTGTTTTAGTAATTGCTATTTTTGTTTTTGGATATTTTCAAGCAAAAAAAAGAAGAGAAGCTATTGCGATGTTTGCGAGATCAAAAGGATTTAATTATCAAGAAAGATTTGATCCTTATAGGACAGGAAGAGCTAACACAATTGAACTAACCCAAGTAAAAAACGCTGGCTTTGATTCAACAATTAATCCAACAATAAAAAGCACTCCTCCTAGTGCGATTCAAATGCCAGGAATAAGTTTTTTTGGAATGAAGTTATTTGATCCTTGGCCAATAGATAAACTTCCTTGGCTTGGGTTTAATTTATTTTCAGTAGGTTCTTCAAAGAATATTGAAAATTTTTTAAAAAGAGAAGCTTCCCAAGAAGATTCAATTATTTTTGATTATTCTTATACAATTCACCATTCTGGAAAAAATAGTTCTAACACGACTTACACTCAAACCGTCATCTTAACAAAACAAATTAAGCCCCTACCAAGATTTGAATTATTTTTTGAGGGAATATTTGGAAAAATTGCGGATATTGTTGGGTTCAAAGATATTGATTTTGAATCAAATAAAGAGTTTTCTGACAAATATAGATTAAAAGGTGAAGACGAAAATGGAATTAGGCAGGTATTTACTTCGCCTTTACTAAACTTTTTAGTTTCAAATAGGGTATTTGAAAGAATTGAATCAAACGGACAATATTTGTTATTTTATAGTCCTTCAAAATTAATTAAAGTTGAAGAATTAGCTTCAAGAGTTGATTCGGCAATAAAAATAAATCAAATGTTTTCTTTGGCATTTTAAATTGTTCCATTTAAGAACCTTTTTTTTAACTAATTTTATTATGCACAAAATAGGTTCATTAAAACTTTCTGGAGAAGTTTTACTTGCTCCAATGGCAGATTATACTAATGTTGCTTTTAGAACTCTTTGTAAAGAATATGGCGCCGCACTTGTTTATACTGAATTAATTTCTGCAAAAGCTCTTATTATGAAAAGTAAAAAAACAGAACAAATGTTATTGGTTTCAAAAGATGAAAAACCAATCTTTCTTCAATTGTTTGGAAATGATCCTCTTGATTTTGAAAAAGCAATTAATTTTATTGAAAAAAAGTACTTTGATAGTTTTGCAGGATATGATTTAAATTGTGGGTGTTCTGTTCCAAAAGCGCTAAAAGGAAGTTACGGGTGTTCAATAATGGAAGAACCCCAAAATGTTGGACATATTATTTCTTCTATGAAAAAGTCCACAAAAAAGCCAGTTACCTTAAAAATGAGATTAGGACTTAAGAAAGAAAATTTTATTGAAGTTGCAAAAGAAGCTTGCAATAATGGAGTTGATGCAATTACTCTTCATCCTAGATTTGGTGAACAAGGTTATGGGGGGAAAGCAAATTGGGAAAAAATATTTGAATTGTATAATGAAGTTGATGTTCCAATTATTGGAAATGGGGACATAAAAAACCCCGAAGATATTTTGAAAATGAAAAAAGAAACCAATTGTGATTTTGTTATGGTTGGAAGGGCTGCAATAGGAAATGCATTTTTCTTTAAACAGGCAAATAGTTTATTAAGTAGAAAACAAATTTTGGGGAAAAAGTTTAGTGATTTTGTGCAAGAGGGAGAAAAATTTATTCAGCTTGCTGAAGAATATAATCTTGGTCCAAATGATGTTCGTCCGTATTTTATTGGACTTGCAAAAGGTCTTGTTGGAGCATCAGTTTTGAGAAACAGATTTGGGTTAGCCAAAAGTGTTGATGAAATGAAACTAATTTTTGAACAGCATTTTCAAATTTGAAATTTTGATTCGGAATCCAGTAATTCTTTTACAGCTCTTTGTGAAAAGCCCTCTAGTTTAGCTACTCTATAAGATATTGGCTTTGCTGAAACGTATCTTCTTGATAGTGCATCCTCTTTTTTTATTTCATTAATATTTTGGCCCCACCTGCTGTGAAAAGGATTTGCTTCGTAGTATTTTCCATCAAGTTCAAAAACCACTGTTGAATGAAACATTTCAGTTGAACTTGAGTGAGTCATTCTACAAACTCTTGGATTTAGTTTAATTTTGTTTTTTCTTTCTATTGCTTTAAGTGCTTGATATAATGCAAGACAAGCTGGATGGCAACCACCATAAGGCAATAATGCTTCTTTCCTTTGACCACCATCAGTTACTTGGGTTGCTTTTAATCCTTTCACAAAAATTGATCTTTTTCTTGCAACTGTAAAACCATCATCGGTTGCTCTATTTCTTTCAATTACTTTTTTCATTTTATCTCCAAAACTTCCTCGCGAGTGATAATTAAAGGGTTTGATGAAAAGCCCCACTTCTTTAGTAAGTTCATTAATACTTGCAAGTGTTGCTTCTCTGCCTTTAATTAGGCGTCGTATCCCATAATCCCTTGAAACTTTTTTTAACGCAACTTTTTTTACAGCACTTCGAATAGGCATAATTAATTACCTGTTATTTAAAAATAAAAACCTAGCACTTAACCAACCTGTTCTTATTTTGAACAAGCTCTTCCTTTTCCATCAAACTTTTTTAGCTTTTCTCCTGCTGGCGTAGGATAATTGCCATTAATGCAAGCAGTACATAATTCATTTTCATTAATTCCAATTGCTTTTATTAGTCCTTCAAAATTTTGATAAATTAACGAATCCACCCCAAGTTCTTTTCTAATTTTTTCAATCATTTTTTCATAATTTTCTTCTTGCGCCGCAATTAATTCTTTTCTTGAACTCATGTCAATTCCATAAAAACAAGGCCATTTTATTGGGGGGCAAGCAACTCTAACGTGTATTTCTTTTGGTTCTCCAACAGCTTTAATGTATGCTACAAGATTTTTTAGAGTTGTTCCGCGAACAATGCTGTCCTCAACAATAAAAATTCTCTTTCCCTTCACAATATCTTTTATTACAATATATTTTTCTTTCACTTTATCTTCTCTGGAAGAAGACTCAATAAAAGTTCTGCCCACATATCTGTTTCTTATTAATCCTTCTTTTAGGGGAATGCCCATTTTATCAGAAAACCCTTCTCCTGCAGGGGTACTAGAATCAGGTACTGGAACAACAATGCAATCCGAATCAATATTTTGAGTTTCAAGTTTTGCTAATTCTTTCCCCAAATTATTTCTTGCAGTATAAACAAGTTTTCCTTCAATTACTGACGCAGGGTGCGCAAAATAAACCCACTCAAAAAAACAATGAGCTCTTTTTTTTGAATCAAAATATTTTTCAACTCTAATTGAATTTTTGTCTTTAATTACTAAATGTCCGGGGGGTACATCAAGTATTTCACTGTATCCACATGATTGAAGTGCAACACTCTCAGAGGCAAAAGCAACTTCATTTTCTTTAATTGAATAGGAAAGAGGGCGAATACCAAGGGGGTCTCTTGCTGCAATCAGCGTTCCTTCAGCATTGATAAAAGCAATATTATATGCACCATCAAGTTTTTTTGCAATTTCTCCAAAAGCACTTTTTGCGCATTCTTTTTTCTTTAGTGCTTTTGCAAGCAAGTGTTGAATAATTTCTGTATCCGTATCATGAACTAAATGATAATTATTTTGTTCAAGATCTTTTTTAATTTCTAAATAATTAGCAATATTTCCGTTGAAACCAAACGAATACCATTTTATTTTTTTTCCATGCATTCTCTCAAAAGGTTGTGCATAACTCTTATCATCACAACCACTAGTCGCATACCTAACATGCCCAATTCCTTCGTTTGAAGAATGATTTTGCATAATAGAATCAAATTTTCCTTTATGTTCTGCTCTAAAAACATGGTTGACTAATCCTAAATCTTTGTGAGTTCTAAGAATCAATGCTTCTCCTGGGTGATAAGTGGTTATTCCTGCTGAAAGCTGACCCCTATGTTGCATTTGAACAAGCATTTTGTATAAAAAAAGCTGAGCATTTTCTTTGCAAGAAACCCCGCAAATCCCGCATTTTTCATCCATTGACTAACCTATGCAATTATTGAGCTAAATAGAATAAAAAAAGATGTTTTTAGTAAACAAGAAGATTGGCTGAATATAGTGTATATTCAGCCAACTAGTGATTGTTTTATTTTAAAAATCAGTTCACATGTTTGGGGCATAAACTTTTCTTTCAGTTTGGCCACGTTTAATGTATCCTAAAGAAGATTCTTTGAACAGTTTTTCGCATTTTGTTGAACAAAATTTTTGTTCAGAATTTTGTGCCTCAAAAATTATTCCACATCTTGGACATATTTTCTTCATTTAATCCACCATCCACCACCGCAAAAGCAAATTAACTCTCTTTTTTGGCAACAATTTTTATGGTTGCATTGATTTAAAATCCAATTCTTTGCCTTTTATATTCCTATAAGTATTAAAAACAACAAATACTATAGTTTGATTATGACTGAGTATATTGATCCGATTAAGAAAGCTGCTAAAGAAGCTGAAGAATGGGCAGGAAAACAAAAATTATTGCATATGTCAGAAATTAGTCTTATCTTAGACACTTATGATGATTTATTTTCTGATTTTGATCCAAGAACCCTTGATAAGAGAACTCTTTCAGATGATTTGTTATCTGAGTTAAAAAGAGCTACAAGGGAAAACAAATCTGGTGCAATAGAGTTAAACTTTTTGATTCCTGCTGAGCAAAGAAAAGTAGATAAAGAAACGATAATAAAAAAAAGATTAAGAGATCATTTCAAAAAGCATTATGACCTTGTTCAAAAAGAAGTGAGTGCAATAAAGTTTAATGGAATAATAATGGTTGCTATTGGAATAATTTTATCTTTTATTGCAGCAATATTTATTTATCCTCATGAAGATAGCATTCTAGTTAATCTTATTTTGGTACTAATAGAACCTGCTGCTTGGTTCACAATTTGGGAAGGTGCAAACAAAGTGTTTGATGGGTGGAAATACGAATCAGTGGATTTAGATTTTTATAAAAAAATGACTAAATGTGAAGTTAATTTTACTGGCTATTAAAAAATCAAACCTCTTTTTGGGGTGCGGGTTCTTTTGTCAAATTAGATTTAATTTTCTTAAATACGAAGAATCCTCCCGCCCCAAGTATTACTATTATTATTCCTAATAATAAAAATCCATTTTCATCTTTTGCTGAAGGGGCCGGCAATTCATTAATTGCATCTGATGCAATATTTTGTGCGGAAACATAATTTCCTTGTTCGTAAAAATTTTGGGCATCTTCATATTTTGAATCATATGTACTCTCTGCGTGGTTGGTGCTAATTCTGTTTTTCATTTGTGCGAGTAGTGCGAGTGTTTTTGCTTTTGATATTTCT
>CAZIEL010000068.1:0-5652 GCA_964538165.1 uncultured archaeon
TTATTCAACAAATTTTAATAGTTATTTTTGTTCTGATGTTGTTCTTGCTTTTGTTTGGCACTAGAAGAAAAAAGAAAGAAGATTCCATAATAAAGAAAAAGAATTATTATGAGGAATATAGGAAATTGGAAAAAGAAAAACAGTTAAAAGAAGAAGAAGCAGAGAAACAAAAGAAAATTCAACAAATTAAGGATCAATTAAAACAACAACTAAAAAAGTAATTTTTTACTTATAAATAGTTTAGTCTGATTAAGTTTAAATATTTAAGAAGCACTAGTTTAGTTATGCCTCTTGGAAATAATGCTAATAGAGCAAAGGTTTTAGCCGATTTAAGGAAAAAAATGGCTCAAGCAAGTACTTCTTCTAAAAAAGGGGTAGTTTCTAGTGGAGCAAAACTTTCTCGCCCAAGAGTTGGGGTAAGAGGAGTAAGTGGTAGAAGGGGGGGAAATTTTACTGACGCAATGATTGATAGAGTGAAATTAATTTCTCAAATAAAAGAGCATCCCTATAATGCGTTAGCAAGAAGAGTAGCTACAGTTCTAAATGCTTCTATTTCTGGGAAAGTAGAAATTGAAATGTATTCTCAAGAGCACCAATCTTTGGTTGATATTGTAAATAAATTAGTTGAATGGGATTTAAAAAAATTGCACGGAAATACATCTCCGCCAAAAATAAAATTAACTCTTCTTCAAGCAAAAACACTTAACGAAGCTTACAAGAGGTCTCTTTCTTAAAAATAAAAAAGAACTTGGTTTTACCCAAGTTCAATTCTACAAAATTAGTTTCTTAACTTATTAAGTCCGTTTACGCAGTTCTTGTACGCACCTTATTAAGGTGCACGAAAAGACTTGTCCTGTTTTGCAACAGGACAGAGACAAAATTATGCTTTTAGTTTGTTAAGTCCGTTAACACAGTTTTTAACTTCTCCTTTTTGTAAAGCAAGAACCATTTGTTCTGCAACTTCAAGTCCAACATTTTCTTGTGCTTCAAGAGTCGAAGCTCCTAAGTGGGGAGTGCAAATTACTTTTTCGTGCATGATTAGTTCTTTATTTAGTGGTGGCTCTTCTGCATAAACATCAAGTCCTGCGGCAGCTACTTTTCCACTTTTTAATGCATTAAGAAGAGCATTTTCATTTATTACTCCTCCTCTTGCAACATTAAGTATTCGAACTTGATTTTTCATTTGAGCAAACTCATCATCCGAAATCATATCTTTTGTTTTGTCCGTAAGTGGAACATGAACTGTGATATAATCCGCATTTTTTACAATATCAAACACTTCTGCTTTGCTTACTCCAAGTTCAGCAAGTTTTGAATCCAGAATGAATGGATCAAACACCATTACATCCATCTCCATTGCTAGAGCAACTTTTGCAACTTTTTTCCCCACATTACCAAAACCAATAATTCCAAGTGTTTTTGCTTTAAGTTCAGTTCCTTCAAAACTTTTTCTATCCCACTTTCCTTCTTTCATTGATTTGCAAGCCAAATAATTTGGTCTAGCACAAAGCATCATTAGTGCAAGAGTTTGTTCTGCAGCCGCATTAGTATTTCCAAAAGGAGTATTTTCAACAACAATTCCTAAATTTTTAGCAGTTTCTTTATCAACATTATCTACTCCAACTCCAGCTCTTCCAATAACTTTTAGTTTTCCCTTAGCTCCGCTCTCTAAAACTTTAGCAGTAATTTTTACTCCACTTCTAATAACAAAAGCATCATAGTTTGGTGCAATCGAAGTAAGTTCATCTTCTTTTAAGTTCAGCTTTACTTCAACTTCAAGTCCCGCTTTTTTCATAATATCTAAAGCTGTCTCGCTTACTTGATCAGTCACTAACACTTTTGCCATCTTAATTCAACTCCTTTTTGATAAATAAAATAGCTGGATAAAATTTAAATAAGGATTTTATGTCTCGTTTATTGAATTTATCTTTTCAATCCAAGATGAGCTAATAATTCTGGCGCGATTGTAGAATCAGCAAGTAGTTCTCTTATTCTGTGCTTAAATATTACACTAGCTCGGTCTTTTGATATGTTATATTCTTTTGCAAGTTCAGCATTTGAATGTAGTCTTCCATCAAAAAGTCCAAGTCTTTTAAGTAGAATCTCTGTATTCCTCTTGACCCTTTCTTTTCCAGTAACCGTTTTTTCTCTTTTAACTTTTTGCAGAATTAGTCCTCTAAGTTCTCTTGCATGAATATCCCTAAACATATTAGCTTTACTTGGAATTATTTTTGGAACTTGTCTCATTAGAGTAACTTTCACTCCTTTTGGAGCAAGTCCTGCACTCATTTTTGGTCTAATTTGTCTTGGTTTCATAATCCCATCTCAATGGATAAAGTATCCAAGTACGCTTTTAGTTCTTGCAGAGTTAAGTTCCCCATGTGAGGAATTCTAAGGGTTTCATTTCTTCCAGATGCAAGTAGTTCATCATTTAGTTTTCTATACCCTGCGTCCATCACGTATCCTTTTGCTTTAACTTTTTTCTTAACTTCTTCTAAATTAATTTTTTTTGTATTTTCTACACAAGTGACAGTAACAGATCTATTTCCTTCTTGAGCAAATAATCCAAGTCCCTTACTTAGTGCCCATTTTTGTGTTTCATTAGCAAAAGCGATGTGTCTTGCCCAAACATTACTTAATCCTTCATCAAGCATTCCTTTTAGTTGAGCTCTAAGTCCAAAGATTAATCCAACCGCTGGAGTGTAAGGAGTTTGATTAGTATCATACTCTTTAGCCAGTTCAACAAAATCAAAATAATACCCTTTTCCTTTTACATTTCTTGACTTCTCAAGTGCTTTTTCGCTAATTGAAGCAAAACTTAATCCCGGTGGTAAAGAAAAACATTTTTGTGAACTAGTCAAACAAACATCTAGTCCAATTTCATCAACAGGAATATTTGCTCCTCCCATTGAGGAAACCGTATCCACACAAAACAATGCGCCATTATCTTTAATTATGGGGGCAATACTTTTTAGGTCATTAGCAACTCCTGTAGAAGTTTCATTATGAGTTACGCAGACCGCTTCATATTTTTTAGTGGAAAGTTTTGCTTGTAGTTCTTCATGATTAACTGCTTTTCCCGCTTCAACATGTAACACATCAACGTTTTTACCACAAGCTTTAGCAATATCAACCCATTTTTTTCCAAACGCTCCGCACTCAACCATTAACACATTCTCGCTAACGCAATTTCTAATAGCGGCTTCCATTAATCCAGTTCCCGAACTAGTTGAAATAAGTACTCTGTTTTTTGTTTGAAAAACTTCTTTTAATCCATTAGAACATTCGCCAAAAACCTCAGCGAACTCTTTTCCTCTGTGTCCAATCATTTCTTTTTGCATTGCATCATTTATTTCTTTTGAAACACTAACTGGTCCTGGAATAAATAATCTCATTATTTCAACTCCTTAATAGTAAAAGTAAAAGTTGGTAAAATTTAAAAATGGGCAGTTGAAATTAAAATTGATTTTTTTAGCAAGTTCTGTTTTCCCATTTCAACCAAGGATAACTTGCTCCAGGGCAAATTGACCAAACCCAATTTGAGTCCCAAGGGGGGTTTGCACTGTAAATTGGGTGTGATTGGGGATAAAAAGAACTGATGATTGTTTCTTCATAAGTCACATTTTTTGTATCAGTAGTTCCTAAGGCGTAACTTGGCCCCCCTCCCGTCCACCATCCACAATTAGTATCATAAAAATAAGGGGTTATTATTATTACGTCTCCCTCGGGATCTAAATCTGCAAAAGCCCAAGTGAAACCAATTATCCCCCCAACCATTGTATTTCCAGTAACTTCTCCTGCAGAGAAAGAATTGCTAATATTGACATTATAATAATTATAAAGTTCTTGATCTACTCCTCCAATTAAACCCCCAATTGTGTTATCTCCTTGAATATTTCCTGAGGAGTAAGAATTTGTAATACTTGTTAGTTCAGATGCATAACCTATTAATCCTCCAACATTACTTGAGTCCCCAGTTATTGTTCCACTGTTATATGTGTTAGTTATATCTCCTGAGAATTCTCCTGCAATTCCGCCTATTTTATCATATCCATGTATTGCTCCAGTGTTATGGGAGTTAATTATATCTCCTGAAAAATAGCCAACTATCCCTCCTACTTTCAGACCCTGTCCATCTTCAAGGGTTGCATGATTGTAACTGTTGGAAATAGTGCTTCCTGACAGGCTTCCTGCTATTCCTCCAAGATTATCTGAACCTTTTATAGTTCCTGAAGTTTCTACTTCATTAATTGTAGTAAGTGTTCCCTCTCCCACAAGTCCTCCAATCCAATTTAACCCAGACATATTGGCATCTAAAAGTTTTAAGTTAGAAATTGTTGCATTTTCTGTGCGACTAAATAGCCCCACAAAATCTTCATTCCAGTTGTTGCTATGTAAATTGCTAATAGTTTTTCCTTGCCCGTTAAATGTTCCTGTAAATGGAGCTTCAAAAGTTTCTAAATTTCCTATTGGATTCCATCCTAAATTATTATTTCAAGTACTTGTTTCGATTGCGTCAATATTTTTTTGGAGGATGTAGGCCCCATCTAGTTTTTCTCTTATTCTATTCAAATCACTGAGTGAACAAATGTTTATTGGGTCTTTTGTGATATCAAAACAATCTGTTGGATAAATAGGATCTTTTTTAAGAGTAATGTTCTCTTGGCAAGTTATTAGTATTTTTTGATATAGTGTTGAAATTAATCCATATTTTGTTGTAAAATTTAGAGTAAATTTACATGTTTTTGTATTTTGTCCTTCCTCACATTTGCATAAATCTTGGATGTTGATCAGATAATCTTCATTTCCAATTAGGATTTCATTGTAATTTCTATAATCTTCTTCAGTGCTTATTTTTGTTAAAATAGAAGTGTCCCCAGTCATATTTTTTAAATTTAGGTAACCTTCATTTGTGATTGTACTAGAAACTGCATCAATAATTACAATTCCTTGGGGGTTAAGTTTGTTTGAAATTTTAGACGAAGTAACTGATGTTGACTCTGTTGAATCAATAGTGTTTGCGACAAATGAAACAACAAAAAGAGATATTACAACAATAATGCTGATTATTACTAAATATTCAATTGTTCCCTGCGCATGAGTAAGGAGTTTTTGCATTATCAAGTGTGTCTTTCTATAAATATAATCATTTCTGTTTAATCAATTCTTAGCGTTAGTTCTTTTACTTTTTTGCTCTGTACGTATTGAAATGAGTTATTGAAGTGTTCATTAAGTTCAATTCGAACAGTTTCAATGCTTCTATTCGCATTTGGTCGAGGATAAATGTGATAATAGTCCCTAATTCTTTCTCCTGCTTTGAATTCATTTATTTTTTTGCTTTGATAATTCATTCTTCCGCCTTTATCAAAAGCAAGCATTTCTCCTGCAAAAATATCAAGTGAAACCATTTGTGGTTTGTTTGAATTATTGTTTAATTCAATCATTAATTCAACAGGTTCTCTTCTCGAAATAACTAATCTTAAGGGGTTAAGTTCAGCTCGCAAATCAATCATTAATATCACCAAAATTTGTGTTAAACAAACTATTCATTCATACTTATTAAAGTTAACTTTAAAGAAAAAATTATGTATATGTAGTGGGACTCTGGGACAAAAGTATATAAAGGGTCTATTTTTTGGGTTTTGGAATGAT
>CAZIEL010000069.1:0-5529 GCA_964538165.1 uncultured archaeon
AAATCATAGTGGACCTTCTTAAATTACTAATAAAACCATTCTTTTTTCTTTGAGGTTGTGTGTTTCTTACTTGTCCTGGCATGGGACCATTATAGTTTGTACTAAACATTTCTCCAAAAATTCCCCTTCTTTTTTGAGAAGCAACTGGAACAATAGTCCTTGGGTTAAGTTGACTTCTTTTTCTTATTTGTTGCCTCTGATATTGAATTCTAGCAACTTCTTCTCTTGTATATGGTCTTCTTGTTTGTGGATTAATTGGAATTTTGACTCGCGGTTGGCCAAATAATAAAGTTCTCCAAAAACCCATAAATATAATTAGTTTCCGTTATATATTAATTTTTCATTATATATTAATTTCTACAAAATTTCTATTTTACCTGATTCTTCTTCTTAATCTTGCTTGGGGATTCATGATATTTTGCGGGCTGATAGCAAATTTTTGAGTTCTAGTTTTTGGTTTTCTTTTTCTTGGATTAGGTTTTGGAAACCATTCGAACTTTGGAACCCCATATCCTCTTTTATTAAATTCATAATTGGTTCTTTTATAAAATTCTTCTGCCCATACTTCTTCTATCTTATCTCCAACAAGTCTTCTTCCTTTTCCTGGACTTAGAACAACTTTTTTTGCTCCCACTCCAATAAAGTAAGAATTTGCAATGCCAAGAAGTTTACTTCCTATTCCCTTTCGATCAAACCCAAGTCTAGTATAAAGCCCACTTATTTCATACATTGCATTTCCATCAGGAAGTATTGAAATAAATCCGACTATTTTTCCTTTGTGTTTTGCTACAAAAACAGTTTCAATTGACATCAAGTGAAACTTTCTTGGGTGGGGCATGCTAAATGCAGAAAGTTCTCTAAATATTTCGTCACGATCCATTTGAGTAGCTTCAACTATTTTTATTGGAATTTTTGTACTCACAAAATCACTCAAGAACCGCTTTAATTCTCCTAATTCCTGCAGCAACCGCTTCTTGTTTTATTATTTTAAAGGCGCCCATTCCTTTTGTGTTAGTTACGTGCGGTCCTCCACAAATTTCTTTTGAAAAAATTATGTCCCCTTTTCGTACGGTATATACTTTTACCTTTTCTCCATATTTTGAATCAAATACTCCATGCGCTCCGCTTTTTTTTGCTTCCTCAACAGAAAGAATTTCTATAGTAACATCCGCTTCTTGTTTAATTACATTATTCACCCAATCTTCTATCTTTTTTACTTGTTCATCTGTTAACTTTTCATCAGCATTAAAGTCAAATCTGGCTCTTTCGGCTGTAATATTTGCACCTTTTTGAGAAATATTTGGGTTAACAATTAATCTAAGAGCCTCATCAAGTAAATGAGTTGCTGTATGAAGTTTTGTTGTTGCTTCACTAGCATCAGCAAGACCACCTTTAAATTTTTGTTCCGCCCCCTTTCTTGAAAGATCTTGATGTTCTTTTAATAAGGCTTCAAATCCTTTTTCATCCACTGTGAAGTTTTTTTCAGCACACATTTCTTTAGTCATTTCTAATGGAAATCCATATGATTGGAAAAGATCAAATGCTCCTTTTGCATTTAATTGTTTTAGACCAGTAGCATTCTGTCCAGAAAAAGATGTGTCTTTTTCTGTCTCCTTTGCTGTTGCATAGGATCCAAGAAATTGTAGCTTTCTTTCTAGAACTCTAGTTCCATTTTCAAGTGCTGTAGAAAACTTTTCTTCTTCTTTTTTTAACTCATCAAACACTTTTGATTTATTTTTTTCAACTTCAGGATAAACACTCCCCATTACTTTTACAACCATTGTAGCTACTTCTTCGCAAAAATTCCCACTAATTCCTAAAAGTCTTGCGTGCCTTATGCTTCTTCTAATAAATTTTCTAAGCACATAGCCTTGATCAACATTACTTGGAACAATTCCCTTATCATCTCCAAGAATCATTACACTTGCACGCACATGATCAGTTATTACTCTTGCACTCTTTCTTTGTTCAGGAGTAAGTTCTTTTTGAGTTTTTCCTGTTAGATTTGCAAGTTCTAAAACTTTTTCTAAAATTGGTTTTAGTGTATCACATTCGTAAGCATTATCAAATCCATTTAGAACCGCAGTAGTTCTTTCTACCCCCATTCCAGTATCAATATTTTTTTGTTTTCCTTCTTCGTATTTTCCTTCTGCATTCTTATTGTACTGCATTAATACATCATTCCATATTTCGCAAAACTTTGCTTGCTTACAAAGTAAAGAAAATTCTTCAGTACTCTTTTCTTGAACATCCTCAACGTGGTAAAACATTTCTGTATCAGGTCCGCAAGGGCCAGTTTGTCCAGCAGGTCCCCACCAATTATCGGCTTTTGGAAGAAAATGAATTCTATTATTTGCAATTCCTAAACTTGCCCATTTTTTAGAAGCTTCTTCATCCTTTGGGCAATCCTTATCTCCAACAAAACAAGTTACACTTAATCTTTCTTTTTTTATTCCAAGTTCTTTAGTTAAAAATTCATAACTCATTTCAATTGCTTCTTGTTTGAAATAATCTCCCAAAGACCAATTCCCAAGCATTTCAAAAAAACTTAAATGCCAAGAGTCGCCCACATCATCAATATCTCCAGTCCGAATACACTTTTGTACATTAACAATTCTTTTCCCCAAAGGGTGTTTTTCTCCAAGTAAATAAGGAACTAAAGGATGCATTCCGGCAGTTGTAAACAAAACCGTTGGATCATTCTCAGGTATAAGTGAGGCTGAAGCAATCACCGCATGATTCTTGCTCTTAAAATAATTCAAGTACTTTTGTCTAAGTTCATTACTTGTGATCATATTCATACCTCCTTTGAATATAAAAAAAGTGCTAAGAAAGCAATTTAAATCCAGCTTTAGCCAAAAAAACGAGGGCTACTTTTTTTGAGTTCTAATTATATTTCTAATCCACTCACTTGAATCATAAGCAGACTCAAATTGTTGCCTAATTAAATCTTGAATTAATGAATACCTTTCTGCTTCAGAAAACTTTTGTTGGATCATAATTGCGTTAAGCCCTGCAATTGCATGGGTTTGTGAATGACTTGGTCCAAAAAAAGACCTTACTGTTAACTTAAACTTTTTCTTTAAAGCCCTATTATACGCAGAAGGATTCTTTTTCCTTAACCACTCAAGCATTAAACAATATGCAATAGTTTCTTCAGCATAAATGTTAGTTTTTATTCCAAGCTTTCGTTTAATTCTATTTAGTGCCGCATGACTAAATTCATGCGCCATTGTGTCTGAAGTTAGATCTTTAAAATAAATTAAACTACTCCTTCCACTTTCAATAGTTGAAGCAATCGCATCTTCTTTTCTTTTAAGTAATTCTTTTTCAGTTACATTAGATCTTTTTAGTACAGTTGAGGTGAAAGTTTTGTGATTTGTAGTATATTTTGAGTAAGCAGTCCCTCTCCCAAGCCAATCTTCAACAAAAGCCCTTGTTTGTCTAAGATTGTTTTGTCTTCGCTTAATGGCATTTCTTTTTCTTGGCATCTTAATCCTCTATTTTGGCAGTGGTTTGTAAGCCGCTTTTTGTTGTCTGATTGTAACGCGAAAGCGCGTTTCAGACGGCATTAACCTAAGCCTTCTTTCGAAGTTGCACTACAGCCCCCGTTTCATCCCAAATTGCTTTGGGTGTCGTTTCTGTTGAGCTGCCCAACCTTTCGGTTTTACCCATAACAGGCAGGGACACTATTTCTAGTGAGTGAGCGGACTTTCCTCAGCATCTCCTGCGGAGAGCCGTTAGCCGTTAGACCACTACCGAAATAATTTCATTAGAAGAAGAATATTAAACTATCTTTTATTAGAAATAAGGTGATTTGAATTAATTAATTTTAGTAATCTTAAGCTAGTTTTGGAGTATTTATTCTCCTTCAAATTCAACTAAAGCAAAAACCTTTCTTGGATAAAGCTTTTCTTTTCCTTTAAGTTCTGGTAAATCAATTACAAAAGCACACTCAATTATTTCTCCGCCCGCTTTTTCAATTAATTTACAAGCAGCAAGAGCAGTTCCCCCAGTGGCGATTAAATCATCTACAAGTAATATTTTTTGTCCTTTTTTAATTGCATCCTTATGTATTTCAATAATATCTTTTCCATACTCGAGTTCATATTCTTCTCGCAATACTTCTGAAGGCAGTTTTCCTTTTTTTCTAATTGGAACAAAACCAACTTTAAGTTTATGTGCTAAAGCTCCCCCAATAATAAAACCCCTACTTTCAATTCCAACAACAAGATCAATCTTTGAGTTCTTATACCGCGTAAATAATTCTTCAATTACTTGATTAAATCCTTCTGAGTCTTTTAACAGGGTAGTGATATCTCTAAACATTATTCCTTTTTTTGGAAAATGAGGAATAGTTCTAATCTTATCTTTTATTGTCATAACAAGGAAATATTTGATTAAAACTAGTTAAAATACCTGCTTAAGCAATATACTAGAATATTGCAATTATTCCATTTGTTGAACTATTTGGCCCACTTCTCTAGCTGCTTCTTGCATTTCAATTCGTTGAATCTTAATATTATCTTTAAGTTTCATTATAACTCTTTTTAGTTTTTCACTCTTGGCTAATACTTGTTTTAGTTGATCAGCAGTAAGTTCAATAAGCATATGAGGAGGTAACAATCTTGACAATTCTTTACCAACCAGTTCAGCAGTTTTAACATCAAGTTCAAGTCTAAAAACCTTGCCCATTCGTTCGGCAATTTTTTTTCTATCCATTAAATCAAAACGTTCTTGTAATCTCCTTTCTTGATTTCGCTCTGATTCATAAGCTCTTTCTCTCTCCATTGATTCAATAGCTGTTTGTCTTGAAATATATAACTCTTCTTCTCTTCCAGAAAGAGAAATTCGATTCGCTTGAGTTCTTTTTGCTCTTTCCTTTAAAATATCTATTATCGCATTATTTAAGTTAGGTGCTTTTGATTTTGCTCTATTAAGTCCAGGATATGGACCCAATCTTGCGCCAATTGCTTTCCTATTAAGTGGATTCATAAATACTTAATAATTAAGGCTATATTTAAACTAGACCTATTAAAAAAACTAAAAAAAGGATAGGAGAACAAGCCTTTTTGACTTGTTCTCTTAGTTAAAATTTACTTCTTTTTTATTACCACAAAGTACACTGCTCCGATGATTATGATCACTACAACTAAAATGATTAGTATAGTGAAATCCATTGGTGGTGCAGTTGTATCCGCTATTGGTGGTTGTGTAGTTGGGGGAGTTGTAGGCGGTTGTGTAGGTGGAGTAGTTGGTGGGTTAGTTGGTGGAGTAGTACTCTCTACTACCGTAGCTGACTTAATAGCAGGTGCTAGGAACATTGCTGAATTGATTAATGGTTGCCCATTAGTTACTACAGAGTAACTAATTTCTTTTTTTTGCCCTGCTGACAAGTTATCCACTTTGAATTCTATTACTGGATCTTCAACTAATACATTGAATGGTATTGCTGAGGTAATACTTCCAGCGGTCTTGGTTAGTGATTTTGGTATTTCAAGAACTACTAAAACATCCTTATAGTTATTG
>CAZIEL010000070.1:0-5390 GCA_964538165.1 uncultured archaeon
CATGGTTGCAAACACTCCCCTCTATTTGCACTTCGTCCAAATGCCTCATGACTTAAAAAGCATCTCCCTGAAACACTAATACACATTGCTCCGTGAACAAAACACTCAATTTCAATACCGCTTTTTTTTGCTTGTTTATTAATTTTATTCATTTGATCTAAATTTACTTCTCTTGCAAGAATAATTCTCTTTATTCCTAATTTTGCGTACTCTTTAAGTGCTAAAGAATTAGAAACACTTGCTTGAGTGCTTAAAAATATTTTGTGTTTATGTTTTTTTGCAAGCATAAGCACACCCAAATCAGAAAGAATGATTGCATCCACTTTAGCTTTTTTTGCAATCAAAAGAATTTTATCCACTTTTTTTAATTCTTCCTCAAAAATAATTGTGTTAAGCGCCAAATAACCCTTTACTTTGTTTTTGTGCAAATAGTTCATTAATTTTTTTAATTCACTTTCCTTAAAATTAGTGCCCAAATCCCGCATATTATATCCTTTAACACCAAAATACACTGCATTAGCCCCATTATTTACTGCAGCAATAGCACAAGTAAAATCAGCAATTCCTACAAGAAGTTCTGGCTTTAATATTTTTTTCATAAGATATTGGGTAGAACAACAAGTTAATATAAATAACTAAAAAAAGCAAAAGCAATTTTCATGCTTTTGCCATATTTATTATAAGTCGCCTTATATCTAAAAGTAGTGCTAGAACGCAAGTTATTAGAACTGCATTAATTGATATTGGAATTAATTGAATTGCACCTTCTTTTCCAAAAAACATGGTCCCGACAATTAGTCCAAGACTTAATCCTGCACCAACAGCAACCAATATTTTTGCCCACTCAACTTTTGATTCGTTTTTTACATGGGAAACTAAGGAACTGTTTTTTTGTTTAAGTTTTGTACTAGCCATGTAATCAATGTTGTTTTTAAATATAAAAGGCTTACGCTAAAGTAAAATAGTATGTCAAAAGTTTATTTTTCCCTTAAAGAAGCTAATGAATTCATAAAAAAAACCAAGGTTGATGTTGAACGTCTTGGCGAGTTAAATGAACAACTTTCCCTATTAGATAATACAAAAATAGAGTTTGATGAAGAAAATATTGAAAATTTTCTTTTAGAAGTTGAACTAAACAAAAATTTTCATGAAAAAAATGTTGAAATGTATTCTTTACTTGGGTTTTTGATTAGAAAAGGTTGTGTTATTAGAGATCTTGAAAAAATGGAAATTGATTTTTACTCAAATTATGGGGGAAAAGAGATACTTTTTTGTTGGAGAGTAGTTGAAGATGTAGTGTCTTTTTGGCATTACCCTGGAGAAGACATTTCTAAAAGAAAACCAATAAATCAAATTGAAGATGCTTACTTTGAACAACTCAAAAAAATGAAATAAGTTGGTGCTTTATTTTAAGCAAAACTCTTTTTCTTAAGAGCCGGCGAAACAATTAAAAAGACAAAATGCCTCTTATCTATAATTAAAAAAACTTGAAAAGGAGGTTTATTGATGGCAGATAATGGAAATTCAAAAATCTTCGCTTTCTTAGCAGTATTTTTGGGAATAATTGGATTCCTAATAGTATTCTTACTAAAGAAAGATGATGCATACGCAATGTACTATGCAAAGCAAAGTTTAGTAATCTTCATTGGAATGATCATATCATCAGTTTTGATGGTAGTTCTAGTAGGATTATTGCTTTACTTGGTAATGATCGTACTATGGTTATTGACTTTAATCAACTCACTAAGTGGAGAAATGAAGCCAACACCTTTAATCGGCAAATTTGCTGACAGTATAAAATTATAAAAATAAGCAGCCACGCCCTGTGCGTGGCTTCTTTTTTCTTTTTCTCTTCAACATCAACGCTTTTAAAGGTTTCTAAATCTATTTTCTCTATATTAATGGCTTGATAAAGCCATGAGCATTTTGGTGAAGCTAGTAAAGGGTTTTTCTTGGATTGATTAAGTAGTCTCTCCTTGTTAAACACACGCTCATTAAAAATGAAATTTTGCCTGGTGGTTGATTGGTAGAAGAAGAAACACAACAAAAAAGACATTACTTAGTCCCAGAGCATGTACTAGTTAGAAAAGAAAAAGTGGCAGAACTTATGGCTGAACTTGGAATAAAAAAACAAGATTTGCCAAGAATAGAAAAACTTGATCCTGCAATAAAAAACTTACATCCTGAAAAAGGTGATGTAGTAAAAATAATTAGAGATTCTCTTACTGCAGGACAAAGTGTTTATTACCGAAGAGTAATTTAAATTAAATTATATTAATTATTGATCGCAAGATCAAAGTAAAATGGAAAGGGTGAGTTTGGTGAGCTGGGAACTAATAGATTCTTATTTTAGAAATAAAAATATAGCACAAATGGGAATTGATTCATTTAACCAGTTTATTGACCAAAAATTAAAAGACATTGTTGCAGAAAATGCAAGTATTGTTCCAAAAATCGAAGAAGTAAAAATAGAGTTATCTGATATTGAAGTAGAAAAACCAAAGATAATTGAAGCTGACGGTTCACCAAGAGAGGAATTCACTCCAATGGAAGCAAGACTAAGAAATAGAACTTATGCTGGCCCACTTTATTTAACTATGAGACTTTATAGAAGAGATGTTGAACAAGACGCAAGAAGAACATATATTGGAGATTTACCAATAATGGTAAAATCAAACTTGTGCTGGTTAAATGGAAAAAGCCCTGAAGAATTAGTTGAAATGGGAGAAGATCCAAAAGACTTTGGAGGATACTTTATAATTAATGGAAGCGAAAAAGCACTAATGACACAAGAAGTGTTGGCATCTGATAGAGTATTAATCTCACAATCAGAAAAGGGTTGTTCTGCAGAAGTAATTTCTACAAGAGGAGCATTCAAAGGAAGAGTGAGAATCTTGCGAACTCCTGAAGGATTGCTTTATGCTTCATTCCCAACAAGCCCAAAGAAATTATCTCTATTCTCTTTATTCAAAGCTTTAGGATTAAAAACTAAAAAAGAAATTTTTGATGCGTTCCCTGAAGAAATAGAAATACAAAATGATTTATTACTAAACTGGGAAGAGTGCGAAATCAATACTGAAGAGGAAGCACTGGATAAGATTGGTAAATTTGTTGCGCCTGGACAAGTAATTGATTATAGATTAAGAAGAGCAAGAGAAGTAATTGATGGATTTTTACTTCCGCATATTGGACAAGATGAAGTTGCAAGACTTGCAAAAGCATATTACTTATCAATGATGGCAACTAAAGCTATTGAAAGATCATACGGTTTACGTGGAAAAGATGATAAAGATCACTACGCAAACAAAAGACTTGAACTATCTGGAAAATTAATGGAACACTTATTCAGATACAGTTTCAAATACTTTGTAAAAGATATTAGATTCCAAATTGATCGAACTGTAACAAGAAGAAGAAAACTAAATATTTCAACAATTGTAAGACCCGGGGCAGTATCAGAAAGAATAAAATTCGCAATGAGCACAGGAAATTGGATTGGAAGAAGTACTGGAGTAGCAAAATTCATGGACAGAGTGAATTACTTAGCTCCACTAACTGACCTTAGAAAAGTAAAATCACAATTATCAAAAACAAGAGAACTTTACGAAGCACGTGATGTTCATGGAACACACTGGGGAAGACTTGATCCAATAGAAACGCCTGATGGACCACAATGTGGACTTGTAAAAAACTTGTGTTTCATGGCAGAAGTAACAACAGAAGCAGCAGAACTTCCTGTTGAAGAATTCTTACACAAACAAGGAGTAAAGTTAAAGAAATTATAAACGCTTTTTTTTTTTAGCGTTATTATGTTTGGCAATTGAAGAAAAAAATTGGAAATGGTGATGAATGGATGGCAGCAGTAGCAAAAGTTTACATTAATGGAAGACTAGTTGGGTTCCACGAAAAACCAGAAGAATTAACTGAATCATTAGTTGATGCTAGAAGAAATGTTAAATTGCCAAAACAAATGAACATTGCTTTCCATAAAGACACTAACGAAGTTTACATTAACACTGATGCTGGAAGACTACAAAGACCAGTAATTGTAATAAAAAATGGAAAATCACTTTATACTCCAGAATTAAAAAAACAAGTTTCTGACGGAAAATTATCATTTAATCAATTAGTAGAAATGGGAGTACTAGAGTACTTGGATTCTGAAGAAGAAGAAAATGCGCTTGTTGCACAAACTGAAGAAGACATTACAAAAGAACACACTCACATGGAAATTGATGGAGCAGCAACACTAAGTGTAATTTCAAGTTTGGTTCCTTACATTAACCACAACATGGCGGGAAAAGCATTGCACGGAGCAAAAATGTTTAAACAAGCAATTGGAATTGGTTCAATTAATTACAAAATAAGACACGACACTGAATCATATTTATTATATTACCCAGAAAAAAACTTAACAAAAACAAGAACAATGGATTTAATTGAACTTGATAAGAGACCGCAATCACAAAACTTTGTAGTTGCAATCATGCCTTACTATGGATTCAATACTATGGATGCAATAATCTTAAACAAAGGTGCGATAGATAGAGGCCTTGCAAGAGCATCATACTTAAGAAATTATGAAACAATTGAACAAAGATATCCCGGAGGGCAAAGGGATAAAATAGAAATTCCAACTGAAGAAAAAGTAGGGTTTATTGAAGAAGAAAATTTCAAAAAACTTGGTGCTGATGGAATAATACAATTAGAACAATTTGTTGGAGAAGAAGAAGCAATAATAGGAAAAACATCTCCTCCAAGATTCTTTGAAGATATGACTGATTTTGGTGTAGATGATGAAAAGAGAAGAGATGCATCAATGAGTATTAGAAAAGGAAAACCTGGTTTTGTTGACACAATAATGGTAACAGAAGCAGAAGATGGATCAAGATTAGTTAAAGTAAAAATAAGAACACCCCTTGTTCCTGCTGTTGGAGACAAAGTTGCTTCAAGACATGGACAAAAAGGAGTAGTAGCAGCAATAGTGCCTGAAGAAGATATGCCTTTTACTATTGATGGAATAAAACCAGATTTGATAATTAATCCACACTCAATCCCATCAAGAATGACAATGGGGCACTTACTAGAAATGTTAGGCGGAAAAGCTGGAGCAGCAAGTGGAAAAATAATTGATGGAACACCATACTCCTCAACTCCAATGAAGGACCTTGAAAAAATGTTAAGAGACAACGGATTTAGAGGAGACGGAATGGAAATATTTTATGACGGAGTAAGCGGAAAGCGACTTGAAGGAGAAATATTCCAAGGAATAATTGCAACACAAAAACTTTACCACGTAGTAACACACAAGTTACAAGCAAGAGCAAGAGGGCCTGTGCAAGTACTAACAAGACAGCCAACTGAAGGAAAAGAAAAAGAAGGCGGATTAA
>CAZIEL010000071.1:0-5386 GCA_964538165.1 uncultured archaeon
CCAGAGTCTCAAAAAAGCATAACCTTTTATTCATCACGCTAATATAAGCCATTGTTCATGGACATACTTATTTTGGCTGAAAAGAAGAAAATTGCAGAGCCGTTTGTTAATGCAATTATCTCAAAAGGACACAATGCTAAATATATTAGAATTTCAAAACTTATTCTTGTTAGTAAACAAAACGAGACCTTAATCAAAATTAAAGACCATGAACTACAACAATATGACGCAATATTTCTCCAAGTTCGCTCAAACCTCGCTCCCTTTGTTGAACCCCTCCTTGATGAACTTGAGGAAACAGGTTATTACACTACTGCGAAAAGAGGATCATATTACCTTGCAATGAATGAGCCCTACCAATTTGTTAACCTCACATTAAATCAAGTTCCAACCCCAAAAACAATTACTACCGGGTCCGCAAAGAATATTGAGAAAATTTCTAAAAAAATATCTTACCCATTAATCTCAAAATCATTCATTGGAAGAAATGTTCAACAAGCACTCATAGTAAAAAACAACAAAGAACTCAACGCTTTTATTAAAAGCATTAAAACTGAAGTTGATGGATTTATGTTACGACAATTCATTGAAGATCACGTAATTTCTTGTGCAGTTATTGGAAAAAAAGTATTTGCAATAAAAAGAAAATACGCGGATTCATCTCTTGAAGAAATCAACAATGGAAAAACATACAGATTAAATGAAACTGAAGAAAAAACTGCAATCAAGGCTACTTTAGCTTCAAATTTGGATATTGCAAGAGTAGATCTTTGCAAAGGAAAAGTAGTAAAAGTAGACCCAAAAGTTGATTGGGTTGCATTTGATACAATCTCTTCAGAATCAATAGAAGATTTTGTGGCAGATTTTTTAATAGAAAAAGCAAAACAACACGAACACAAAATCAAACTTAAATATGATATTTTTGGAATCAGAAAAATATTTAAAAACTCAATTTTTGGGAAGGTGCTAAAATGACTCCAATTAAATTTCACGCCCCCACAGAGATTGAAAAAAAGAAGACACTCTTAATAATTGGATCAAAAACATACAAAGAATCCACAGTAAACTCACTCATTGAAGAAGCAAAAATTAAATTTAATTCAGTTCTATTTGTTACAATTGATAAAATACAAATACAAACAAATGAAGGAAAAATTGGATTATTTTACAAGGGAAAGAATCTCATAAGTTTTGATGCAATTTACCCAAGACTATCCTCTCGTGATTTTTTATTAGCCGAACCAGTACTTAAAATAATTGATTCATCAGAAGCATATTGCCCAGTAAACCTAAATTCGTACCAAATAACAAACCACAAATTTTTTACTGCACAAAAGTTATCAAAAAATGGGATTTCTGGAGTAACAAGTACTCTTTTTATTTCTCCAAAACATGCTGACAGCGCAGTAGAAGAAACAGGTTATCCAGTGGTAATGAAACTTATATCTGGATTTGCAGGAAAAGGAGTAGTTTTAATTAACACTAAAGAACAAATGGACTCAATACTTGAAACAGTTCACCTTTTTGAAGAATTTATTTCAACACAAAAATTCATTAAAGGACAAAATCACGATGTGAGATGCTATGTTATAGGCGATTATGTCATTGCAGTAAGAAGAAACTGCAAAAAAGGAGATTGGAGAGCAAACATCTCCAGAGGAGGACAAGCCCAACTAATTAATCCAAGCCCTGAAATGATTAATATTGCAAGAAAATCAGCAAACCTATTAAAAATGGATTTTTGTTCAGTTGATTTAATGGAATATAAAAAAAAGTGGGTTGTAATAGAAGTAAACTTTATGCCCGGACCCTTTAAGAAATTTTTGGGCACAATGATAATTCAACAATGGATACATTACCTAGCAAAAAAAGTTAGTGAAAAATATTCTTTTTAAATAAAAAAAGCTTGGAGCAAGTAATCTAAGGTGATACCCATGCAAGTTCATAATTATCTATTAATTGATCAAAAAATATGCCAACTTGCAAATGCAATTGAAACAAATATTCTTTCTTACACTAATCCACAAAATCTTGAAGAACAAAAAAAACTGTTTTTTGAATACTTACAAAAAAATGAAAAATATAATCCGTTTTTTACTTATTTTGCAAGAAACCCCATCTATTCATATTTTACAATAAGCCCAACATTTAACACATATAAAAACGAGTTAAAGGAATTACTAAACGAACTTGGACAAGATTCTTTGGGCCTAATATTTGAAAAAAAAATAATGGATTTGTTTGAAAGAATGGAACTAATTCGTAGTGTTGGAACAGAGAATTTTTCAGGAAACTCTGAGTCATACTACGGAAGCGTAGATCAACCAACACACAAAATCGCAAAAGAATTTTTACTAAAAAAAGTAGAGACTGAGGAAAAAGAAATAAGGTTTGAATATGCAAAACAAATGATAGAATATGCTCTACGAAAAAAAAAGATTAGATATTCGATAAAACAAAGGGCAACTAGTAGCGGGGCAAAATTTTCAGTGAATATTAGAACAAAAGAAATTTTGGTCAATAAAGACATTCGTTTCTCGGAAAGCTCAATAAAAAGACTAATTGCTCACGAAATCGAAGGACATGCTTTTAGATATGAAAACGGAGCAAAACAACCGTATGGGATTTTTGCTAGAGGCTTAAGTAAAGAGACTCTTGAAACGGAAGAAGGGATAGCAATTTACATTGAACAAAATCAAGGAATTAATGTTGATACTCAAATAAGAGAATACTCTGGAAGAGTACATGCAATAGCAACTGCAGCAAAACACAGTTTTTATGAAACGTTTGAAGAAATGCAAAAATACTTTTCGCAAGAAGAAGCATTCAATTTGACACTTAGAGCAAAACGAGGCACTTGGAAACAAGAAATGGGAGGAGCATTTACAAAAGATTGTCTTTATCTAAAAGGAATGCTAACTGTAAGAGAATTTTTAGAAGAACAAGAAATTGAGAAACTATATTATGGAAGATACTCCGTGAACGATACCCCCCTTGTTCTTGATGTTGATGGACTTGTTATGCCTAAATATTTACCTGCTTTTTTAAAAAACATAAGAAACAGTAAAGGTTAAATTAAATAAAAAACAAAATTACCTTGTGGATGAAAAAATAAAACAACTTGACCTTGCTATTTATAACATTGCAGAAAAAGTAGAAAAAAATATTCTTAATTACATTAATCCAACAAACTCAAAAAAGCAAAAGGATTTATTTTTTGAGTCAATAAACAAACACAATTATGAACAACCCTATTTTGAATATCAAAAATTTGACAAACAATTCATTCAAAAACTAAAAGAAGAACTGCTCAAAATAGAAAAACAGTTACAAAAATCAAAACTAGAGGAATACCTTAAAATAAAAGCAAGTAATTTGGAAAGCGAATTAGAACTGATCCTATCAATTGATACTAAAGATTTTTGCAAAAACTCAAAAAAAGCATATGGTAAACCATCAAAAAAGCTAATTACCCTATCAAAAGAAATTCTGTGCAAAAAATTCAAAAATGAGAGTCGGCAAAAAACCATTCAAATTGAACAAGTTAAAAGAGAACTTGAGAAAAAAATGAGCGATTCCAACACTGGTTTTTCTGTTATTATTGATGAACAAATGTCAGCAAAAGCAGCAGTTAACTTAAATGAAAGAAAAGTCAAACTAAATAGCAACGCCCTTTTTTCTTTAAAAGATATTAATAGACTATTTGTTCACGAAGTAGAAACCCATGTCTATAGATACTTAAATGGAGAAAAACAAACCGTAAAAGCACTTGCTTTTGGATCCGGAGAAGATTACTTAAAAACAGAAGAAGGGTTAGCTTTATACAATGAAAAACAAACAAAAGTTGAATCCGAAGAACAAGAAAAAAAATATGCTGGGAGGGCAATAGCAGTAGATTACGCACTAAAACACGATTTTTTTGAAACGTTTGATTATCTTAACCAATTTTTCGATAAAGAAGAAGCACACGCAATAACACAAAGAGTAAAACGCGGAATTCCTTATGGAAGTAAAGGAGCATTTACTAAAGATTACTGTTATATGGATGGATTTTTGCAAATAAACGAAGAAACCCATAAAGGATTAAAAATTGAAGAACTATATGTAGGAAAAATTTGCTCAAAAGAAATAGGATTAGTAAAAAAAATACCAGGAGTAAAAAAAGCGAGTTACTTACCTACTTGGTTGAATAGTAAATAATTCAAATTTAACCCAAAAAGCTTATTAAAAAAAATCCGCCAACTAAAACTATTAAACCAATTGTCAAAAGTAAATTAAAATATTTATCAATAAAAGTCTTAATTTTTTTTCCAAACAAATATATTAGTCCAGCCAACAAAAAAAATCTTAACCCTCTGCTTAGAATTGAAGCCAACATCAAAGTAACTAAATCAATGCGCCAAAAACCAGCAGCAATAGTAAAAACCTTATAAGGAATTGGAGTTAAACCAGCAGCAAATATTGCTACAAAAGCATTACTTGCATACATTTGACCAACCAAATCAAAATATTGTTGATAATTTAATGTTTGTATTATATACACCCCAATAATATCATATAAACTATACCCAATAAAATAACCAAAAAGTCCTCCCAAAACACTTCCTAAAGTACAAATTAAGGCATACTTGAACGATTTTTTATTTAATGAAACACAAAGCGCTATTAACAAAATATCTGGGGGAACAGGAAAAAAAGAAGCTTCTGCAAAAGCTAAAACAAATAAAGCCAAAGTACCATATTTTGTTTCTGCCCAGGATAATGTCCAATCATATAATTTTCGCACCTTACCAAAAGTACAAGCATTAATAGTTTTGAAAATAGAATTATTTTGATTGTCAATTACTTTTTTCATTAAATTATACACCAACAATCTGTTTTTTCATTAACCAGCAAAATATTCTTAACAGCCATAATCTTTTATTGATAGATAAAAATGCACGGGAGCGGGTTCGAACCGCTGAACGCACTAAGCGACCAGATAACTCCCAAGTGTACTAAAAAAACATTTCTTTTTCAGCGCAAATTTTTTCTTTTAATAAAAAGAAAACAAGTGCCGCCTTGAGTCTGGCGAGTTTGACCACTTCTCTACCCGTGCAAATTGCTTCTTGAAAAATGACTTTGTCAAATCAAGAATTCTAATCAATTTTTTAGTGAAATTCTATTACTTCATCACATTTTAACAAATGTAAATGCTTCCCCCTAAGGAAAATTGTTCCCTCTTCATGAGGCAATAATTCTTCAACTGAAGAACTACCAATTTTAATATCCAAAATTATAGCATCCTTTCCATTTAACTTAGATTTCATCTTTTTTCTAATTTTTCCGGATTCAACAATTCCTGAAAGCATTATCTCAAGTCCAGCATCATACACTCCATTAATTC
>CAZIEL010000072.1:0-5361 GCA_964538165.1 uncultured archaeon
ATGACCATCCCCTGAGCAGTCTTGATCTTGACAAAAGAGTGACAGTAATAGGTCAGTGAATCATGGGCTGTTTGCGCTACGCAAAGTTGGACTATTAAAAAATGGTATGAGAAAATGACAGAAGCAAGCAGAACAAGCTTATACGAAATTTTCATTGGATCTCCTGTTAATGTTTATCGAGCAAATGCAAATTCAGGATTACCCGTAACTGATATTGTTCCAGGTAAATCATTATCAACCATTAAGATATCCTAAAATCATTTTATTCGCGGTTTTCATTTTTAAGATCTTCTAACGGCCGGCGATATGGTTAGTTGCCGATTTCGAAGCACTTTCCTATCAAGTTACAATTACTTTTGATACGAGCTGTGCCACTCGAATACGCACTGAACCGGCAATTAACTATACCGCTTGTTGGCAGCTGGTGTTCTTTATTTTTATCCATTCTCATAAAATACTTTCTCTTAATAAATATCCATGTATAGAACCTCGTTAAATCATAAAGTCAAGTATTGGAATTACTTTGTTTTTCAACTTTATTTCTTCTTTGATTTTTTGTCTATTGATGAAGATAAATTTCCTTAAAAACTTCTCTAAGTAGTATAAGGTATTTGATTCTAAATCATCAAGATTTAAAGAGCAGTTATTCGATACAATTGTATGAATCCAGTCAATGCCCTCATCTTTAAAGTTACTTCCGATTGAATTTAAAACTTTGACAATAGAATACAATACTGAAGGAATATTTCCTATTTCCTTAGAAGCGTTAGCATAGAGAGACAAATTTTCACTTTTTAAGCTACGCCATGCTTCTATACCTTCACGCCACCAACGCCATGCTAATAAATAATTTATTATGATTTCTTTTAAATGATAGCCACGTGGATTTACACATAGTTCTATTATTTTCGGATATAGGCTGCTCCAAATGTGCCAAAATTGTTCATACTTGTTTAGGTAATCTTCTGCACTTACCAATTCTTCAATAAATGAAGCTGATTCTTCTGTTGAAGAAAACAAATCAATAAATGGTTTTAGAAATACATCAATTTCGCTTTTTTCTCTTTGTAAAATGAAATAAGCAAACCTTTTAAAAATATGTAGACGTAAAGAATAAATGTTAGAACCATATTCCGAATCATCTTTGTAAGTTCTTCTATCTTTAAGTAGCTGTGATGCTATCAAGGGCAAGGATTTAGAGTAGATATCTAAGTGAATTTTATCTTTAGTATCAGAAGGAATTAATTGAAGAATTATTTCCAAATCATGAATGTCAAGTGAAGAAATATCGTTAATATCAAATGAAATATTTTCAAAAGTGAAATCAGCCTTTATTTTCTCTAATTCTTCTAAAATAGAACTTTTAGAAATTCTACCCCAACCTATTTCTTTCCTTTTTTGAGCAATAATATTTTTATAAATAGGCTTAAGTTTTACATATCCGAATAAAATTGATTGGGTAACTTTTAAATTTTGTTCCCACAATTTTGAATTGTGAATTGTTTCAATAACGTAATCACATATTCTTTTGTATTCACCAAGAGGTGTTTCATCGAAAAGAGTGAGAACCATTATTAAAATATAATTTTCCACTTCTTCTGGATATTCATTTATTAAAACTGGAATTGCATGAACAGAGGCTTCAACACCATCAAAAGCTTGGTATTCGTAATCATCAGATAGAAGATTAGATATAGTAGAAGTAATTATTTCTTTGCAAAAGACTTTATCTTCTTTTGATAGTTTGTCATTGTATTCTATCAATAATTTAGAACACGAAAACGCGGGTATGGAATAATCAAACATACCTATTCCGTTTCGTCCTGATTTCAGTTCTTCAACAAGTTGTTTTGTTTCTGATAAAGCTAAAAGAGGATTTTTGTCATATTCCTCATGTTTTTTGTTTTTATTTTGGCTTCTTTCACCTAACAAAAAATCTGACCAGGTTCTTAGAGATGAATATTTAAAAAATTCTTGATATTGATTCTGTACTTGTTCGCTTTCCTTTCTAAGTTCATCTGGAAGTTCTTTTGGACTAAATTCAATAATAAGATTATTGTCGTCTTGTTTCGATACTTTTGGCACCAAGTTTCTTCTATCCATTCTTGCCAACAATATTCCAAAAGCTTTGCTCGTTGATGCGTTGGACTTGTGTTGGTCAATTATTGTATACAATTTCTTGATGAATTCAGAATTTTGTTCTTCTGTAAATCCTTTTACACCGAAAAGCTGATAGTTTAAAAACAATGATTCTAAATTTGAGTTTCTATGTTTATCCTCGCAAGTCTTCAATCTCTCATCTGTGTATAAAATATCTCTGATTTTATCCATTCCATATCCTATTGAATACAGCGATTTTGCTTGAAATTCATTTGTGCACCTGAAAGTGTCCAAATGAAAAAATTCTATTGTTTTGAATAAAATCAAAGCAACATCACAAAACTTATCAGGATTTGCAAGCACAATGCTACAAACAATAGAAGTAAGAGAAGCTGATTTTGATTGAGTAAGTATTCGTAGAAGTATATCCTGAATTATTTCAGACTTTAAAATTTGAGAAAAATCTAAAAGAGTTTTTTCCAATGCCATATGTATTGACTGCAATACGTGGGGAACAACAGGGCTTCCGTTGCCACGATACATACTCCAAATAGCACCACTCAAATACTGTGTTACTTCCGTTTCATTAATGTGTAATGTGACTTTTACGACATCTTCTTTTCCATAATCAGATTTACTATAAGATTCAACAGCCCTATTCGTAAAATCTATGATAAAATCAAGCGTTTTGTAGAATTCTATTTGTAATAACCATTTTATTGGTGTTTGATTCGCACTTGAAGGAAAATAATTGAATTCGTGTTTTCCTGCTAAGCCATATCTGCTTTCCATTGTGTCTCTATCATATCCAAATCTGTCTTGCTTTTTCGGGTGTTTTTGCCAAAACAAATCACACAATTGAATAACGGATAGCGGAAGTGTTTTAATTAATTCAGTTGCTATGTATGGTTTCTCTAAAATTTTAGAGCAAAGTCCTTCGTATGGATCTCTGTGTTCAGTCCATTTATTAGAAACTACTTTGTCAAATATTTCTTTTAGTTCTGATTTTAGTTCATTGGCTGCATTGAATACCACTTTTAAAATATTTTCTTCTGCTTTATCATGAATGAAGAAGTTTTCTTCGGTTTCAGTCTTTTGTATTAAACTTAAAGCCAACAAGCCTGCATATTTTGTTGTTTCTCCTGTTTTGTTGAAGTCGCACCAATCAGTTAAAACTGGTAAAACAAGTTTTAAATTGCTATCAAAAAAGTCAGATTTATGTTTGTAAATAAGGGTAATTACTTCTTCCCAACCTTTGCCTTTAGGTTTTATAATTTCAATATTTTGAATTGCTGAAATATCGGTGCAGGCAATTCTTAATAGGAATAAAATTCGTTTTAGTATTTTAAAATCATTTGCAATGATTTCTTTCTCGAAAAACTTAAAAAATGCCTCTGAATAATCTGACAATAAAACAGAAACTAAAATTTCATCTTTCCAAAATTGTGTAACCTCAATGTTTGTAAATGCACCCTGAATAAAACTTTCTATTTCTTTAGAATTTTCAGATAAGTGGTTAGACAACCACAATCTAAATGCTCTGCGAATGGGTAATGAATTTCCTAAATCGTCAAAAAACTCTTTTACGTTTGAATAATTTGAAAAACTACGGGAAACAATTTTATCCAACGTCCATTCTTCATAAATGTCATGAGTAATGAAATATCCGTTATGAGTATCGTCATAACCAAGTATTTCGTCTTGCTTTAATTGAAACAATGCTGATTGTGGCAAACTATCAGCATTGATATAAAATCGTCCTGTTTCACATCTTTGTTTGGCAATGCTGATAATACACTTTTCTCTTTCAAGATGTAGGTTATCTTTTTGAACAGTATTTTGTATTCTCTTTTTCCAAAGCAAGTCAATAAATCCATTATAGTTTCCTTGTTTGTCAATGTTTGAATATTGTTGAACATACTCTCTTAGATAAAACAAGTTTCTAAGTCGTTCTAAGAATTTTTGATTGTCGGGAAGTGAGAATTTGAATTCTTCTGCTATTGATTTTAATTCATCAGCACCAATTAAAGAAATGTCATTCACTTCAAATGGCAACTGGTAGTTCTCTTTAATATGAAAAATTAAATCGTTAAGATAAACGTAACGTGTTGTAAAGATGATATTCCAATCGTTTTCTTTTAAATTTTGTATTAGTGTAGTAAGAATGTCATTGTTAGAAATCTCTGCAAGTTTTTCTGCGGAATCAATTACAAATATTTTAAGTGATTCATCTTTAAAAGCATTGATAAACTGTGTAAATGTAAATATGTGATCAAAGTGAAATATATCGTTAATGTGATTTACTTTAAGTTCGTTTGCTCTAAAAACACAAATTGGTATTTTCTTAAAATTAGAATTATAAAACTCCTTGAAAATTGCGGTTTTACCGCAACCTCCTTCGCCTGAAATAATTATATTTTTTTTCTTTTGAGAAGCATTTGCTATTGCTTCAACAACAGAATTTCGGTCTATTTTAATTTGTTTGTCTCCGAAAGAGATTTCTGTTTGAATTGCTTGTAAAATGTTTTCATTGTGTTTAGAAATTTCATCAAGCAAATCTCCATCGTTTGGGTCAAGGCTGAAAAAATTGTCATTGATGTATTTATTTTCAGGCAAAGACAATTGTAATTCAAAATGACTTGGAACTCGCCATTTAATATTTATGCCTACTGCCTTAGCAGATTTCTCAATGTCTAATTGGTATTGAGGTTTCTTCTTGCTTTTAGTAGTGCTTTCGTAAAGTTCTTGGTTGATGTAGAGAAGTAATTCGTCTAATTGTTTGTTTTTGGATTTGGCTTTTTTAATTGAATCTATGATGTCGTCTTTATTGTCAGAGATTGAAGTTGTGTAATATTTAGATTGAAAGCCATAAAATTTTCCATCCCTTTCAATTGGCTCTGTCTCAATTCCAGTTTGGTTTTTGTAGCGAAATAATCCAATTCGATTATCGAACTCTGCACAGAAAAGCAAATAAGATATTTGTTCAAATGCCCACGTCTCTCGTTTGTCATATTTAACACCAAAAACTTTCCAATTCATTTTTTGACATTCATTCTATTGTTGAAATTCAGGGTCTCGGTCGTCTGTTACACTTGCTGCTAACTATTGTAACAACGCATTTTGTCTATTACTCCCAAAATGAGATGATAGCCGCCATCCCGATTCAGCGGGACAAATTATGGCGTCTATTTTTCTTTTAGCTTTTACTCTCATTTAAAGCTCAAAAGGAAAATCATGCTTTTCAAATTCACGATTGCTGCA
>CAZIEL010000073.1:0-5351 GCA_964538165.1 uncultured archaeon
CACCCCCACCATTTAGATCCGCAAAACCGAAAGTGTTACCATCAACAAAAACTACCTTACCATTCAAGTCACCATTAAAAAAAGCATTATAATCAGCATTAGTAGAAAACAAAATAAACTGACTGGTAGTGTAAGGCAAAGCAGGAATAATTAACAAACCAATAATTAAAAATAGCGTAGCTAGAAGCACAATCATTTTTTTATCAACGGGCATTAGATTCACGTTCCTGCTGGAGACATTCTTCGTATTCATATATTGTTGCTTGATTATAATATAAACTTTTCCCTTGCACCCTTGCCAAGTATTCATGATTGACAGTGTAACAATTTGAATCTTGAGTGTAACTCCATGCAGAGTAAGTTAATACGCCAACACGAATAACTTGTCCAAGAATTAAAGAAAAAATAATTATTGACATCCAAAACTTATAATTCGGCTTAAAATCAAGCTTTGACAAAACTTGATCCAAAAACATAAGTAAAGCAGGTATTGCAAAAAACCAAAGTTTAGGAAAACAAAAAGCCAACAAACACATTTTACCAAAATGGTGCTTATCTTCCTTTTTATAAATGGCTTTTATTGACAACCAAACCGTTATTAAAAAAGGAATTGCTAACAAGTTCCATGCAAGTATTTGAACCCACCAATTCATTTCCGCAATAGAATGCCAAAAAACAGGCAACTTAAAATAAGCCAACCACATCCAAATACTCGTACCCAAACAAATTAAAGTTAAAGAAATCCACTTGTCCAAATAGTGTTTTTTTCTATACCAAAAAATCATTGCGACAACAAACAAAACTATTGCCATGTAATCATTTTCAAACGAACCTACATAATTGTCAACAAACAAGCTTCCTGCAAACAATAATAAAAAAGGAGCAAGAAACAAATGTTTAACTTTAAGAGTTTTTGCTAAAAAATAAACGCTTCCGATTAAAGCAAACCAAACTAAAGCTTGTATTAAAAAAAACAAGAAATAATTACCGTTAAGTAAATGCATTAATTCGATAAAAGGTTGTTGGTAACCAAGAAAAAAACACTCATTAGTCACTGCACAAGCTAATGACGCAAAACCATCCGGAGAATACATTAATTATTCCTCGCTTGGAGTTACTATATCAACTTCGTTTTCTTCTTCTTTTGCCTTGTTTAATTCTTCTGCATACTCAATCGCATAATTTTTAATGGTTGAAATCATTAAATCTCTTAACTCTTTTGTTCCACTTGACCCAATTCCTTTAACACCATTTTTTCCAATTAAACAAATCGCTTTAAAGTCATTCCCTTTTCTAATAACCCAATTTTTTTTCTTATCTTTTTCAATAAGAAAGTCTTTAAGATTGTCAAATATTTCTTTTGATTTAGCTCCAATGAAATCAAAGTTTGAACCGTATTGTGATTTTAGTTTTTCAAGCGATTCTACTTTTCTTTTATCATAACTTTCCCAATCTTCCAATTCATGAACGGGAATAAAAACAATTCCTCTTGTCATTCTTTGGTTAGCATCAAAATACCAGGGCGTTTTAACTAAACATTCTACACAAATTGGTTTACCTGTGCGTGGATCTTTTCTAGTATTCTTTGCTTCCAGTGTAATAAACTGTCCTTTATCCTGTTCATTCGGAGAACAGAAAATAAAATTAATGCGTTTTCTTCTTCCTCTTAAAACAAAATCCACTAACCTGTCTTTTAAGTACATTGATAAAGCTCCGATTTGTTTAGAATCATGTTCATCTTGCCAAATGGTTTCTCCTTCACTAGCATTTTCAAGTGACTGGCTTGTTTCAGCATCAAAGAACCCAAGGTTTTCAAAACGGAATTTAGTTCCCCATATTTTGCTTAAAAGTTCTGCAAAATAATAAGCTGTCAATGATTTTCCTGTTCCTTGTGTTCCACAAATAAACATCGCAACATTATCTCCACCATTTTTTCTTGCTTGAAAATCTTTATACAACATATTAAACAATTGATCAGGGTGAACATATTTTGTGGCGTAACTTATATGCTCCATCTCTCCCCATTCAGGGTGCTGTAAATCAAAATCCCTAAAGTATTGCGCCATAAAAGAAAGCGAACCTTGTAATTTAAAGTCAGTGTTAGCCATACTTATTTACCCCCAAGATACGCGCCGGTTGAAACAAAATTAATCCCCATATTATTATAATTTTCAGCAACATATTTAGAATACGCTTTATATAATTCAGTTTTAACAAAACTTATTTTAGCAAACATTTGAGAACGAGGAACAATCTTACCGTCAATATAAGCTGCATTCTTTTGAGTAAACGCAATATAATATTCACACTCGCTTGCAATATCAATATCTTGCAACCGAATTTCCGTAAAAGGAATCCCTTTTTCAGCATTAATCTTACGATTGTCAATTAAATAAAGCCCTTGAATTATTGCCCACATTGCACTTGTTGACCCTGGTTCAAACTTTTTTAAAGCATCATTAACCCTAAAATGTTGTTCTTGAATGTAAGTATTATCCAAAAAACCACCCATGAATTGAAAGTGCTAAACCCAGAGTAAGGATTAATCCAAGCCATTTAGCAAAAATCCACACGATAGGTTGTGGTTCGTTCTTTTTTTGTAAATACATTAAGTCTAAATAAACACAAGCACTTGTTAATAATGTTATTGTTAAAGTAATCATGTTTGCTAAAGATAAAAACAAAGTAAAAAAAAGTAATACGTCTGCTAGCCCTACTTTTTTATTCCATTCATCTTTCCATAAAAATAATGCTGCAGTAGTTCCTATAACACCAATTAACCCAAGTAAAGGATTAATTGCAAAACCGATTAATGCGGGGGATAAATAAATGGCAGGAGCTAAACGGTTTTTTTTATCTTGTAAACCTGCAACAAGAATTGAAATAACACCCACAATGAGTGTGCCTAATTGGATTAATTCTATAACTTGCATGGTTCTTCAACCTCTAAAAACTTATCTTTTAACGCTTTGTTTTGAAAAATGTTAATAAACTTTTTTGATTCTAAAAACAATCCTAACGAAGTTATTATTTTATTCCAATGTTTAGGCGACCTTACAATAAAAACCGGTACAAAAATGTTATTCCCTTCATAAATACGCATTGTATAGTCTTTATTTGGGTATTTTTCTATTTCTATAATATATTTCATGCTTTGCTCATCTCTATTTTTTATGCAACTTTAGGAGTTAGTATCCCTGCGTTAGCTAACCCTTGAGTCACAGCATTTTGAATTGTTCCATCCATTAATCCTTCAATTGTTTTTTTAGCTATTGCATCCGGAGCGCCCATTAGCAAATAACCTATTGTTGCTAAACACATTATTCCTATAATTATTAACAAAATGTCTTGCCATTTTAACCCAAACAGTCCTTGATTAAACAATTCTGCTTCAGCTAAATCAGCAACACTTTTAGCTTTAGTTAAACGTGCCACATCTTTATCCCATTCAGACTCTGCTATTTGCGCATTAAGATTATCATTAATATGATTACCTTCAGTTAATTGAATCATTTTGCAACCGCTTGCTGAATCTGTTATTGCTCCACTCCAAGAAATAGTTACTTTACTTGCAGGATCTTTTGGGTCAAAAAGTATTTCAGATTTTCTTCCAATATTTGTTCTTGAAATTAAACCTGCTCCACTACGATATTTTCGCATTACTATTAAATCGTTTTTCTTCAAACTTGTTGCTGTTGTTAAAAAAAGAATAACAAAACTCATTATTGATAACAGTATTGCGCCAACCCCAGTGACTTGCAACCAAAAGTAGTCGGGAAAAAACAAGTAGTTTATTCCAGCGTAAACAATAAAACAAACCACAATTAATAATTGCCCTACAAGGATTGCGTTACTAAATTTATAAAGCACTCCATTTAGTGTGTTAAATCCTGCTATTTCTAATTCTTGCTTTGATTGAACATTCATCCGAAAAACCCCTTTTTCTTGTTTAATTCTGATTCTGTATAAACGCTTTCAAGTTGGCTTGATTGGCTTCTCATTTGTTTTGGATTGTTTCCTGTTGATCTTGAGTGACTGATTAAACCAAGTTTTTTTCTGCTAAAAAAATTAAAATAATCAACACAAAATTTTATTTGTTCAGCGTGTTCTTGAGTGCTGTATTTTGCTATTAATTCATATTTTTTTGTTGTGTCTGCTTTTTTTATTTCTTCTAGTTGTGTTTTGTTAAAAATGTTTAACTTTTTTTCAGCAATTAAATAAGCATAGTTTTGTGCGTCGTTAATTTTTGCTAAACATTTTTGACCATTTTTTAAATAAGCTAAAGGATAATCTGCATTAAAGGGTTCTATAAAAGGTAAAACTTCATCACAAACTGTTCTTTCGTTTCCTTTTGAGTCAATAAGTGTTTTGTATTTTAAAATATAAGTTGTGTGTTGGGCTAAAGCCATTGCTACTTGGGATTCGTTATCTCCAAGAGTCCATTGTGGGCTTGTTTGTTGTGCTGGTGGTTGGGGGTACATCATTAGTCAAACCCCATTGCTTTGATTGAATGTTTAGGATAATTATCATACAAGAATTTTGCGAATGCTTTTTGTTCTATAGTTATTTTTTTAGATGCTTTTAGTTCTTCAAAAAGAATTGAAGCAGGCATACCATTATAATTTAGTCCTGCGAGTAGTTGAAGTTTTATTTTTTCTAATTCTTTTTTATTATCATCAGTAAGATTTTCTAAACATTTGCTTTTTTTTCGCCATGCTTTTTCTACTTCTTTTTGAATTAAATCTTTTCCTAATAATCCTTGAAATGATTTTAATCCTTTTAAGTTAATCATGTTCATTCTTACCACCATCAATTGAGTCTAAGTAAATTATTATTGCGGTTACGATTAACATTAAACCTAAAGCCCATTGAAATAATGGGTCAAGAGTGGCATAGGTTAAAGTATCGCCGGAAATCTGCGTTATATAAGGAAGGGTTACTGGGGATATTAACGCAGCTATTCCGGCTAAGAGAATAAAAGTTGGTCGAAATATTTTGATAGGCAATAAAATGGCTAGGAGGATTAACGCAAAAATGATTAATAATTCCATTTTTTTTCGCTTCCTTTGTTTTTTGTTTTTTTTGGCGAGTTTCCCCTCGCCAAGTAGGCTTATTTTAGGTTAGAATTTACATTCTTCCTAAAATTTGCATTATTACTACAACAGATACGATCAATACGATTAGTCCAACGATTACTAATACGGTAGCGTCAGTTATTACATTGCTTGCTAAAAGCCCTGAAATTACAGCTGCTGTTATCAAGATTGTTACTGCTCCACCAATAGCTAGTTGTGCTAATGATTGACCTACTGCTTTAGAAATTATTTTTTTGAAATCCATACCAATATTAT
>CAZIEL010000074.1:0-5348 GCA_964538165.1 uncultured archaeon
TTGCAATATAATATTGGGTTTGTTTTATTTCTTTTTTTCTTCAGTTCCTTTTATTTCAGTTTTTTTATCTTTTTTTATAAAAATATAAACTGCTATTGCAAGTACAATAAACCCAATTAATACTAAAAAATCATAATTTGGTTTTTGAAAATCAACTTGGAATGTTTTCTCAAAATAGTGGGGTGTGTTTGAATCAAAATAACCGTATGAAAGAGTTATTGTTTGAGTGCCTCTTGTATCAAGTGGGGAGATTACTTCAAAAGTTTTTTCTAAAGATTCATTTGGTTTGATTATTTCAGCAGAAATTGTTACTTCGTTTGCTTCAAATCCGTTGGGGATAATAATTCCTGCGTTTATTTGGTAAATGTTTTCTTTTGAAAAGTTAGTTAACTTAAATGTGATGATTACTTTGTCTCCTCCTTCATAAGATTTTTTTTCGGCAGTGGCTTTTACTGTAACTGGTAGTTCTATTGTTTCTATTTGGATTACATTTGCAGTTTTTGGGTCTGCTGTTTCCCCATAATAAACATAAATATTTGCACTAGGGTTTTTTGTTGAAACTGCTTTTAGTTTTGCTTTAAGTTCTATCCCTTTTCCTGAATTTAATCCAGTAATTGTTTTTGCAAGAACTGTTTTTTCTTCGGTTTCCTCAACAAATATAATTCCATCATCAGCAGTGACTCTTACGGTAAATTGAGGGATGTTTTTGTCAGAATCATTTAGTAATCTGATTGTAAGCATCGCAACTTCATCAGTTGAGATTGATTGTTTGTCTACACTTGAACTAACTAGTACTTCTGCTTGCGCAACACTTGCAATTAATAAAACGGCAAAAATTAATATCCACTTATGGTTCATTAAACTCTTCCTCCGCTTTTTTCTTTTTAGCAAAATATTTTTCATAAACAAACAATACTACTACTAGTACTACTAGACCGATAATTACATTAATTATTATGTCTTGCCCATTATCGGGTTCAATTTCTACTGGGCCAGCATTCATTATTTGTTTTATGTTAGTTATTGCTTTTGTAGCAAAATCTTTTGCTTTAGTATATTCTGCATTATTATATCTGTTTTCTGCTCCTGCCCAATTTGTTTTAAGTCCACTTACTGCTGCTTGATCTTTCCAAAGATCAACATAATCAGTGGATAAAACTGTGTTTGCCGCTTCTTTTAGTGTAACAAAGGAAGGATCTATTTTCATTAGTTCTGAATTTGTCCCATATATAACTAACCAAGCTTCATTTCTTGTTTTTCTTCCTTCTAAAGTTGTTGAGTAGGCGCTTGCTCCATTTGCTAAGTTAAACACATTATCTATTAGAGTTCGTATTTGATCTGTTTGATTAAAAAATGAAGATAATCTTCTTGCATTAACTGGAGTTGAAAGAAGGGATTGCAAACTACTTTTTTGGTCAACTGTAAAGTTTTGTATTTGCAGGGAGCCAATTCCTTGGTTAAGTTCGTTTAAATTTTTTTCAATTGCCGTGTAATTTACTTTGTATTCTGAAATATGAGTAAATAAATTATTGTAATTAGTTTGGTATTTTGTTACTTCATTAGTATCGGGGTTTGAAAGAAATTCTTCTTCATACAATCTGCCAGTTTCTACTTCTTGAGCCATGTTTTTACTTTTTGTTGCTAGTTGGGTTATCATGTTTTTTGTGTCTTCCGCTTTGTCGGCTAATTTTCTTGAATCCGCAGTATCTAATTTATCAAGTTCGGTTTGAACTGTTACTAAACTTCCAACCATTTGAGTAAAATCATTTGATAAGTCATAAAAAAAACTTTTTGTGGAATAAGAGAATAACCAATTTGCAGTAGAAGTACTATTTTTTACATCCGTCATGTTTGTTAATACAATTGTTGCTTTGATTAGTTCTCTTATTTCTATGTCTTTGGATGCAATTGTTTGGTCAGAGTTCTTAATTGGGATATAGCAAGTAGCTGAACTACCTTTTGTTAGTACAACCATTGTGTAGGGTTCTTTTTGATAAGTAATAGATTGTTTTACTACATTAGGAGTTTCTCCTGTCATTAAAAAATTGTTTGTTACTGAAACAAGAGTTATTGCTTCGTCTGAGGATAAGGCTAGTGCGCCTGCACTAATTAATAATATCAATAATAATAGGGTAATTAGTCTTGTTCGCATAGTTATAGATGAGGCTTTTTTGGTATTAAAAGGTTTCTTTCTTAAGCATTTTAGCTAATTCTTAGAAGACTAAATTATTTTTACTTTGCTTCAACAAGTATTTCTTTTCCCTTAAACTCAATTGAAAGAATATTGTGCATTGCTTTAAGTTCCACTTCAATTGGTTTTAATGACTCTGGTGCAATTACTTTTTTTATTGGGTCTTTTAGACTTATATTATTGTCTTTTTTTGCTTTCCAAACCGCAGAATTAAAATCAAGTATTTCTTTTCCATTCATTGGAGATGTTATGTTAATTGGTTCTGGCCAACTTTGTTTATGAACATCTTTGCCAAATATTTCTTTATACAAGTAGTAATTCATAGCAGCATTTATTGGAGCTAGTGCTTCTAGCGTTGTTTTTAGTACTGTTCGTAGTGTTTTTACTGCTGCATTCCTCTCTGCTTCAGTGAATTTTATTACCGGGTCATTATTGTATGCTCTTCTTTTTACTATTTCTACATAGTTTGAGGCAAATTCATCTTTGATAAAATTAATTAGTTTTACTGTTGGGTTGTGGAAGTCGTAGTTCATGTATCCTTCTTTTGTTTCAAAAACTAGTTTATCAGTTTCTGCTAGTATCCATTTGTCAACTTCCATTAGTTCAACATTATTTTCTTGTTCGCTTGTTAATTCAAACATTGAAACAAACTTTGAAACATTCCAGATTTTTTCAAGCATTTTGCCAGAGTTTTGTATTCTGTCAAAAGAGCATTTGAAATCATTTTTGTCTAAGTTTCCTTCTGTTGCGCACCATACTCTAAATGGAGATGCTCCATATTTTTCAATTATGATGTGTGGGTCAATACTGTTTCCTTTGCTTTTACTCATCTTGTACCCTTTTTCATCAACTATGTGTTGGTGTACCCAAGCGTCTTTGAATATTATTTTTCCTGTTAGTAAATAATCTTTTAGCAGTGTGTAGTATAACCATGTTCGAATTATTTCCTTTCCTTGTGGTCTTAGTGAGCAAGGGGTGTGTTTTTCAAAAAATTCAGGATATCTTTCATATCCTAAAATATATAATGGGGAGATACTTGAATCAAACCAAGTGTCAAATACTCTTGGATCGCCGTGGAAGGTAGTGTTGTTACATTTTTTGCATGTTCCTTTGTATTCTTCTCTCCATGGTTGAACATATTTTCCTTTTTCAGCCAAAACTGGTTCATTACATTTGTCACAATACCATACTGGAACTTCTGTTGCATAAAATCTTCGTCTTGTAATTGGCCAGTCAATTGATACTGTCTCTATCCAATCAAATAAAGTTTGTTTTGCAACTGGGTTTGTTACGTTTACTTGCTTTGCAATTTCTTTCATCTTGTCTTTGAATTGAATTTGTTTTAGGTAAAGTTCAGGCATTTCAATAAATTCTATTGCTGCATTGCTTCGCTCGCTTACTGGGGTTCTGTGTGCTTGAGTGGGAGTAATATTTTTTAGTAAGCCCTTATTTTGCAGTTCTTCCACAATTTTTTTTCTTGCTTCAAGAATAGTTAATCCTTTCAAGTCTTTAGCATTTTCGTTCATTGTTCCGTCTTTGTTAATTGCAATTTTTCCTTCAATTTTTTGTTCCATGAAGAATCTGATGTCAGTTAAGTCTCCATACGAGCACATCATCATAATTCCAGTTCCTTTATCAATTTCTGCATAAGTATGTGCAATGCAGGGAACTTCTTTGTTAAAATATGGGGTGATTAGTGTTTTTCCATTTAAGTGAGAGTATCTTTTATCTTCGGGATTAAATATCACCATTCCGCATGTGCAAATTAATTCGGGTCTAGTTGTTCCAATTATTACTTCTTCCTCACTGTCTTTAATTTTGAATACAATGTCGTGGAAAAAACCCGGTCTGTCTTCATAAACTATTTCTGAATCTGCTACTGTTGTTTGTAATTTTGGATCCCAGTTAACAACTTTGTTAGCTTCATAAATAAGTCCTTTATTGTAAAGATCAATGAATGTTGCTTGTGTTAGTGTTCTATAACTTTTTGAGTCCGTTTCATAAATATTACTTATTTTTTCTCCCTTTTCCCATGAAGAAAATCTAATTCCGCATTTAAAAAAACTATCCATGCTTTCAGCAGTTGTCTCATCAAGTAGTCTTCGGCAGTATTTGATTGCTTCTTCTCTTGTTAGTTTTGTAAAATCAACTTTGTATTTCTTTTCAGCACTTATTTCAATTGGTAAACCGTTTTGATCAAGTCCAAGGGGGAAAAGTATTTCATATCCATTCATTCTTCTAAATCTAGCAATAAAATCCATTATTGCATATGTTGCAGCGTGCCCAATGTGTATTGGACTATTTATGTATGGCGGTGGAGTATCTATTGAGTAAACAATCTTTTCTGTATTTTCGTTGAAGTTATAATAAGTGTCGTTTTTCCATTCTTCAAAAATAGATAATTCCATTTCCTTTGTGAACGATTTTTCCTTAATCAACTCTAAACACCGTTAGGTAAAACAAGTAGGATAATCTTTAAATAGTGTAATGGTTTTTTCAATAATAATAAATGTTGTTCAAATAGTTTTTGGAACGGTTCCAAGAATCGGACAGATTTCAAATTTTTTGTTACTCTTTTCTTTTTGTTTAGTGCTATTTTTTGTATTACTTGCTTGTTGGAAAATATTTGGAAGTATGCTTACTGCTGCGTCAGAGGATAAAAAAAGACTTGCTTTGATAAAGGAAGCGAAATATAATAAACACATTTTTCTTTTTGTTTCTTTTGTTGCAATCCTTGCTTCTTCTCTTGAGTACTTGTGGGTATTTAATATTTCAATTGAAAACGGGTTTAGGATTGCATTGATTGGAGCGCTTGTTGCATTATCTTCAAAATCTTTTAAGGGATTAATTTTGTTTTCTTTTGTATTCTCTCTTTTAGAAGCGATTTCTGTTTTTTTGTTTCCAAGCGGATTTAAGGATATTATTCCATTAGTCTTCTTAATTGGATTAATATTATTTAGGGGTGAGAAAAACGGGTTATTTTGAATATTTTTTGGGACTGGGAATAATGATTGAATTTCTTTGTCTTTTTACTATTGCTTTTAGGTTGCAGCATAAAGCGGGGTGGGATAATCTTGGGATTATTTTTGTTGCAGGGGTTAGTGCATATGCTTTCTCTATTGTTGGTTGGATTGGAGTATTATTTGGGGTATTAGTT
>CAZIEL010000075.1:0-5139 GCA_964538165.1 uncultured archaeon
AAAATCCACGAACACAAAAAGGCTCGACAATTGACGAATCAAACTTCGTCTTATGCAAAGGTTTTTATATTCCTATATTTGAAAGAATGTTTATGCTGGCAAGAGGTTGTTTGGCAGCGAATTTTTATTGTTTAAAGTAATTAGTAATGATAAGGGATGAAATAAAATGGCTGGAATAGTTGGATGGGGTTCTTACATACCAAAATTCAGAATTACTGCTGAAGAAATAGCTAAAGCACAAAATGGGGATGCTGATGCAATAAAAGAAGGACTTGGATTAACTGAAAAAAGTGTTCCTGGAAAAGATGAGGATACTGCCACAATCGCAATAACCGCTGCAAGAGATGCACTAATGCGAGCAGAAATAAATAAAAAAGAAATTGGCGCGGTTTATGTTGGAAGTGAATCACACCCCTATGCAGTAAAACCAACTTCTTCAATTGTGGGTGAAGCACTTGATATTGGTAATAATTATACTGCGGTGGATACACAATTTGCTTGTAAAGCGGGAAGTGCGACAATTCAAATTAATGCAGGGCTAGTAAACTCTGGAATGATTAAATACGGTTTAAGCATTGGAGCTGACACGAGTCAAGCTGAGCCAGGAAATGCTCTTGAATATAGTGCGGCAGCAGGCGGAGCGGCATTCATAATTGGTTCTGATAAAGAATCAGTTGCAAAACTAGATCACACTTGTTCCTACACAACAGACACACCAGATTTTTGGAGAAGATCACTCCAACCATACCCATCACATGCAGGAAGATTTACTGGCGAACCAGCATATTTTAAACACGTGATTGGTTCAACAAAAAGAATATTAGAAAAAAGCGGCGCGCAAATGAATGATTTTAAGTTTGTGGTATTTCACATGCCGAACGGAAAATTTCCACTTAGAGTAGCAAAAATATTTGGAGTAACAAAAGAACAAATTGCGCAAGGACTCGTTGTAACCAAAATTGGAAACACTTACTCTGGATCATCAATACTAGGATTTGCTTCAGTACTTGATATTGTAAAACCTGGTGATAAAATTTTAGTAACTTCATACGGAAGTGGAAGTGGAAGTGACTCATTTATTTTTACAGCAACTGATAAAATAACAAAAGCACAAAACAAAGCAAGAAAAGTTAGTGATTATATTGCAAGAAAAGAATATTTAACATACGCACAATACGCAAAACACATGGAGTTAATACACTAACACAAATAAAGATAATATTTGAAAAATGGTTGATGGTTATGAAAGTAGGGATTTTAGGAATTGGAATTACAAAATTCGGTGAAAGATGGGGAGAAGGACTAAGGGACCTCTTGCTTGATGCACAACTTAGAGCACTAAATGATTCAAAGATTGATGCAAAACAAATAGATGCACTTTACACTGGAAATATGATTGGCGGAATGGCAAGCGGACAACTACATGTTGGAGCAATGGCTACAGAAAACTTAAATTTAAACAAACCAAGCATGAGAGTAGAAGGGGCTTGTGCTAGCGGTTCACTTGCAATAAGAGAAGGAATACAAGCAATAGAAAGCGGGAGCGCAGATATTGTAATGGCAAGCGGAGTAGAAAAAATGACGGATGTTTCAACTGAACAAGTAACAACCGCGCTAATGGGCGCGGGTGATGAAGAACTTGAAGGCTTTAATGGATTAACCTTTCCAGGGCTTTATGCATTACTTGCAAATTCTTATATGAAAGAATATGGGCTTACAAGAGAAGTGTTAGCAGAAGTATCTGTAAAAAATCACTTTCATGGTGCAAGAAACTCTTACGCACAATTCCAAAACGAAATAACAATTGATACTGTAATTAACTCAACAATGGTTGCGGATCCATTAACTTTATTTGATTGTTCTCCAATAACTGACGGGGCGGCATCAATAATTTTGGCAAGCGAAAAAACTGCTAAAAAACTTGGAAGTGAAGTTTACATTACTGCTTCAGGTCTTGCTACCGATACACTTTCACTCGCAAGAAGAGATTCTCTACTAGAACTAAAAGCAGGAAGACTCGCAGCAGAGAGTGCATACAAACAAGCAGGAATCACTGCAAAAGACATTGATTTTGCAGAAGTACATGATTGTTTTTCAATAGCAGAAATATATGCTACTGAAGCACTTGGGCTTGCAAAAAGAGGAGAAGCTGCACAATTATACACCTCAAAACAAACATACTTTGATGGAAAAACTCCTGTAAATACTTCAGGCGGATTAAAAGCATGTGGGCACCCTGTAGCAGCAACAGGAATAAAACAAGCAGTAGAAGCAGTAATGCAATTAAGGGGACAAGGAGATAAAAGACAAGTAAAAGGTGCAGAAATTGGTGTGACTTATAACGTTGGCGGAAGCGGAGCAACTGCTTGTGTACACGTTTTTAAGAAAATGAAATGACAATTATAATTAGTTAATTTGTTTTGGAGTGGAGAACATGGAAAAAATAAGAAATTTTTTGGATAAAATATTTGGAAAAAAAGAAGACAATTACGAACACGAAATTCCAAGAAGAATAGAAACTAGAAAAGAAGAGGTAAAAGAAGAAGGGTTTACTCCAAGATACAAATTAGCAAAAAAGTGGAGAGAAGAACAAGAAATGCAAGAACCCTTAGTGAAAAGAAACGGGTTTAAGAAAAGATTATGATTAATTGATGGAGTGATGGGTTTGTTAAAAAGACAAAAGTATTTGCTTTTTGGAAAACCTAAAGGAATAATTGGACATGTGAAGCGAAGACTAGCACTTCATAAAGCATCAATGAACAAAGCAGAGGTAAAAGAAGCAGGAGTAAGAGCATTTAAGCAAGAATTAAATCGACTCTCAACTCCAAATGCAATGGCAATGGCAGGATTAATGGGATACGAAGCAGATTCTGCATCACATGTTGCTCAATTAGCAAAAAATGCTGCGGTATTAGAAAGACAAGAAAGAGCAAGATTATTGTTAAAAGAGAGAGCAAAAAGAAAAATAAAAGGTGAATAAAAATGTTTAGAGACAGTCCAATAATAAGATGGAGAAATTATAACGATAGATACAAACTAAAAGGTTACAAATGTACAAAATGTGAAAAAGCTTACTTTGAAAAAAAAGGTTTGTGTACTTGTGGAAACTTGGATTTTACCGAAGTGGAATTTGAGGGGAACGGAAAAATAGTTTCGTTTACACAAATACATGCTGGTCCGCAAGTATTTGAAGAACAAACTCCTTATTGTATTGCAATAATAGATTTAGCAGAAGGGGCGAGAATAACTGGACAAGTAGTGGATTGCAAGTATTCTGATTTAAAACAAGGACTCGAGGTTGAAGCGGTGTTTAGAAAATTTTATAAGAGCGGAGAAAAAGGAATAATTCATTATGGGACAAAATTTATTCCAAAATTTTAGATTCCAAAATGCTTTTTCTATACTTTTTCAAAACTTCACTGTTTAGTTCACTTAATTTAATATTTAATTTCTTTTTTCTTTGTTGAATTTCTTCTTCCAAAACTAATAAATCAATTTTTCTTTCTTCTAAATCAATTTTGATTTTGTCTCCATTTTTTATTATTGCAATTGTCCCCCCAAGCGCGGCTTCAGGATCAACATGCCCAATACTAATTCCTTTTGTTGCTCCGCTAAATCTTCCGTCCGTAATAAGCGCAACATCTTTATCCAAGCCAAGTGCGCTAATTGAAGAAGTTGGATAAAGCATTTCAGGCATTCCTGGAGCGCCGGCTTTACCAACAAAACGAATGACAATAACGTCCCCCTTTTTTACTTTTCCTGATTCAATGTATTTTTGGCAAGAGCCCTCATCATCAAAACAAATTGCATTCCCTTCAAATATTTTTGAAGAATCATCGCTTACTCCTGCAGATTTTATCACAGCTCCATTTTCTGCAATATTTCCATACAAAATACTAATTCCGCCTGTTTGAGAATAAGGTGTCTCGATTGGTTTAATCATCTCGGGGTTTTTATTTAATTGATTATTTAATCTATCAAACAATAATCCGTCAACGGTTTTATTATTTTTAATTAAATTCTTTTTTTTCAGTTCGAAAAGAACTGCTGGAATTCCTCCTGCATTATGAAAATCAATCATTCGAAAAGAAGAACTCGGAGAAATTTTTACTATGTTTGGAGTTTCCTTTGAAATAGCGTTAATTTCTTCAAGAGAAATATTTATCCCAGCTTCTTTGGCAATATCAGGAATGTGTAAAACAGTGTTAGTGCTCGCACCAATACTCATATCTACTCTTAATGCATTGTTGAATGCATCCTTTGTCATAATATCTTTTGCTCTAATATTTTTATTTATTAAATTAAGAACGAGTTTTCCTGCATTAAAAGCTTCTTCTCTCTTTTCTTTTGTTACTGCGTGCGTTGTAGCACACATAGATTCGCTCATTCCCAAAGTTTCAACAATACAAGCCATAGAGTTTGCGGTAAATAATCCTGCGCAAGATCCAGCTCCAGGACACGAATTACAAATGATGTCCTCATACTCGCTTGGAGATATTTTTTTTGCTTCAAGTGCAGCTTTTGCTACAAATGAATCCTTTACATCAGTTTGTTTTTCTTTGTATTTTCCAGGAAGCATTGCTCCCCCTGTAACAAAAACACTTGGCAAGTTACATCTAAGTGCCGCCATTAAATGACCAGGAACAATTTTATCGCAAGAACAAATAAAAATTGCTCCATCAAAAACTCCGTGTCCTTTAATAGTTGCTTCAATTGAATCTGCAATTATTTCTCTTGACGGAAGAGAATAATTCATTCCTTCATGCCCCATTGCTATTCCATCACAAATTGCAATTGTATGAAACTCAAAAGCCACTCCTCCCGCAGCCAAAACTCCTTTTTTTGCTTCTTCTCCAAGTTTATTTAAGTGAATGTGTCCTGGAACAATATCACAATGAGAGTTTACTATCGCAATAAACGGTTTTTTTATTTGCTCTTTTTGTATTCCATCCGCATAAAGCAAACTCTTTGCTGCCGGCAATTCTTTAATAGTTTTTGAATCCATGAAATCACTTTACTGATTAATTACTATTCGGTTAAATTTAAGTATTTGCGTTTGGTACTTTTTCGTCGGCAAAACACTCTCCAGACTCTGGGACAAAATTATTGATTTTTAGCGTGTTTTTATGACTATGTGGG
>CAZIEL010000076.1:0-5041 GCA_964538165.1 uncultured archaeon
AGATTTGGTTACTCAAGAAGAAATAAAAATGGCAATATTGCCAAAAACAAAATTAAGAGTATATATCCCTTTGAGATTTTTTAAAGCATTACATGAATCAAGAAAAGTTGTTGAAGCAATAAGTGATTCACATGCTGAAATAGCAAATTATAGGCTTGGGTTTTGTTATGGTACTTGTGTGCCCAACAAAAATCCAAAAGATTCTTCAGGCGTAACTTGGACAAAACCTTGCAAAAATTCTGAAGATGGATCAAACGCAACTCTAACTCCCGATAAATTAGGAGTGACTGAATATTTTGCCGGCGGACCAAATACTGGCGCTGCAGGAATAAAGACTTATGCAGCGGACAAGATTTGTACTGTCGCAATTGGGGCAGATGCATTTTCAACAGATGATTCAACAGGAAAATTTAATGTGTTTGATACCAAATTAAAAGCGGATGATCAAAGAAGACTTGATGTTGATAAATGTGGATTTAATTTACTTGTAATTCCAACAGGAGCAATACCAAAATATGCTGTGTCTGGAGTAACTACTGGAACAGGAAATTTAAGGTGCGGACAAGCAGCAAATGTATATGGGGACATTGCATACAAAGATACTGATCCGGCTTATTTAGTAAGAGGAACTTATGTAAATGGAGAAAGTAATATTTACAAAATAAGAATTGAAGATTTATCTTATCCAAAGCTACTTACTGATGATCAAGCAGTAGCAGCAGGACTTGCAGGGACCTGCTATTCAGGAGTAAATGAATGCAAACCGTGATTAATTAATCAAAAAAACAGATTCTTGACAAGAATTTTGTTCTTAAGGTAACATTAATAAAGGATTGAATAATAATATATTATAGTGAATAAGTGTTATTTAGCCAAGTCTTGGGTAATAAATGGGTGTATTGATGGCAATTACTGATTCATTAAAAGAAACATACTTTGCTCTTGAAGACAAATGGTACTCTTTTGTAGATGGAGTTAGTGAAAAAGTACCTGCTTTTGGCGGATTTATTGATACTTTGGAAGATAAAAATATCCCTACCTTTCCTCTCGCAATAATATTATTACTAATAATAATAGTTGCAATATTTTTGTTAATTGTTGTTCCCTCTGGATCAACATTAACAGTAAATGTAACTGGCACTGATGGAAAAGCACTTGATGGGGCAACAGTAATTTTAATGCAAGGTGCTGAAGAAAAAGAAAAAAAGTATTCTAATGCTGATGGGCAAGTAGTGTTCTTTTTAGAAAATGGACAATATGTGCTAAAAATACAAAAAGATTCTTACTCAATAAAAACAAAGGATGTAACTCTAACCCAAAACCAAGAAGAAGATTTTACCCTAAGTCTTGAAGATACAAAAATTACAAAAGCGGTTTATTTGAAAAATGCTCAAGGGACTCTAATTGAAGACACAGGCACTTTAACTTATAGGTGTAAAGGGACTACTGAAGAATATTCAGCAAATTATGCTGGTGGAAAATTTGATGCAGAAGTAAATGAATCTTGCTCTGAAATTGAAGTAATTTCAATGCAAAAATATAATTTAGTAAATGCAACGGCTTCATTTTCTGGAAACGGGGCAGTGACTGTAGAAAAAGTGATTGTACAAACTGGAAATGCAACAGTAACAATTTCAATTGAAGGATCAAACTTAGCTCCTCCTGCAGGATTAAAAGTAGCACTAGTTCCATCTGATGGAACATTACCTACAGTAGTAGTAACACAAGGGACTTCAATGGTTTCATTCCAAGATCTCTCAGTACAAAAATATTATGTAATGGTAACTGATCCGGATGGAAATTTCCAAGTTTATGACGGAAGCAAATTAGGAGAAGCAAAAGACATTACAAAAGATGAAACAACTGCGTTCACAGCAACACTAAAAAAAGTGGATTCACAAAAAATTACAATTACATTAAAAGATATCTCAAGTGGGGCGCCGGTATCTGGAGCTGAAGTAAAACTAGCACTTGCAACAAATCAAAATAGCGTTCAAACAAAAATTTCTGGAGCAACTGGACAAGTAACATTTAATGCGGCAGAAGGAACTGATTACATTGTAGCAGTAGATCACCCGGATTATGTTCTTGGGCAAGTAGATGGAGTACAAGCAGGAGATAACAAAACAATTCAATTAGAAAAAGTTGATGAAACAAATAGTAATTCACTTGAAATAAAAGTAGTTGACTCAAAAAAAGTTCCAATTGATGGAGCAAGAGTAGTGCTAAAAAAAGTTGATCCTGCACAACCAGTAATTGGAGAAAAAGTAACTGGCTCTGATGGAATAGCTGATTTTTTCAATTTAGAAGTTGATTCATCTTATATTGCAACAGTATCAAAAGAAGGATTTGGGGCAACAAACTCAACAACAATGCAAGTGACTCCAAGAGCACAAAAAACCGTAGAAGTAGTATTTGACATTGCAGAAGGAACAATTAGATTAAGAATAATGGATCCTGAAAAGAATCCATTAAGTGGAGTGAGCGTAAAAGCAATTAACTATTTTACTCTTTCGCAAGAAGATACAATAAAGCAAACAACAACAGAAGGAATAGTTGAATTTAAAATAAGGGCTGATAAAAAAGTTTACTTTACTGTTGAAAGTACTGGGTATGCAAAATACTTTACTGTAGCAAAATATCCTTTGCCAAACGGAATTGATGAAAGAGAAATAGTAATGGTTAAACCATCTTCACAGCTAAGTGCAATGCCTCTAACAGTTTATAGTGGAACAAGCGAAGTAAAATCAACTGGAGAAGGAAATGACACAGTTAATACTGGAGTATATACTGTAAAATCAGTTCTTTATGTGCCAAGTGGAAAATTCTCTGAAGCTGGCTTACACTTAAGAACAGGAAAACAAACACAAAATATTACAAACACAATGGAAGAAGATGGACTCTATATTAGTGAAGTTGATTCTTCAGGAAAAATAACAAGAGGAACAACATACACTCCTCCAACTGGAAGCTCAATTGATTTAAAAGAATCAAATTTAACAACAGGAAATGCGAAATGGATAAATTCTGTTTGGAAAAATCCTCAAGAAGGCGCTTATGAAGTAGAAGCAGAAGTAACAGTAACAGAAACAAATCCAAGTGCAAAAATATCAATTTATTATAGGGGCTGGGCAAAAGGATCATCAATACTAAGAGACCCTGCAATGACAACTCCTGCAGCAAACGAATTATATTCAAATGCAAAAGAAAAAATACTCTCAGTTGGAGCTTCAAGCGTATGTAGCGGAAGCTTTTGTAAATCTTATACTGTACAAGCACTTAGTGGAAGCGAAGCGGGAAGAACAAAATATATTAGTACAACAATTGAAGCAAAAAAAGACGTACAATACTTGCTAACTGCTGATTTAACAAATTATAGTGGAAAAGCAATTCCTAGCGCAACACTAACTGTTGAAGGAAAAAGCATTGACATTAATGCAATAAGTATAAATGGGGCTGAACAAGAGGGAGACACAATTAATTTAGGGACAATTGGAGTAGATGCACCATTACAATTACAAATTTTATTTACAACAATTTCAAGTGGAACTGGTGCTGTAAAATTAACGATTAATACTTCAACAAAAACAGAGCTAGAAGAATCAATAACAGTAAATGTAAAAGCAAACAAATTATTTGAATTAAATCTAATTCCAGTAGTAATAGTTCCCTACATAAACAACACCTTATTTTTTGAAGCAAAAGACAGTAACACAGTACTTGACGAAGTAACAATAGAAATCCGAAAAAATGGAGCTCTATTAGGAAATGTAACAACAAACGGAGAAGGACTAGCAACTTACGAATTAGCTTCGCCAAAAATCGGAGACGAACTATCTATTAAAGCAATGAAAGAAGGGTATGATCCAGTACAAATGACAAAACAAGTTGATGAAGCAATAATGACGATTACGCCTCCATCAGTGGAAGAAACAATCAAAATTGGAGACACAACCGGTTTTAGTACTTCTGTAGTGATGCAAAATAATACTGCAAAAAGTCTAAAGATAAAAGCAGTAAATATTAATGGAGACATGAAAACATACCTTGATGTTAAATTCACAAGCACAGTTGAAGGAACAATAGTTGAAAGTGGAAAAGATAGAAACTACTCATTATTGTTTAAAGTAAATGATTCTGGAATGAGATTACAAGAACCAAAAGATGTAACTGGAACAATAACAATAGAAACTGAAATCACTGGAGCAAACGAAACTTATCTAAATGAATTGCCTGTTTCAATCCATATTACAATGCCAGGATATTTAGATAGCGCAAAATGCCTAAAAGTGAACCCAACAAGTTTAACATTTATTACTTCTGACACAGAAGAAAGCCAAACTGTGACCCTAAACAATGATTGTACTGCTGAAGGAATAGATATTCCAATACACAATTTAGAAGCAAAATTAAATGAAGCCTCAAAATATGGGACAATTACTTTGAGTGGAGAGGGATTGAAAACAATTTCTCTAAGCGAAACTGGAGCTGATTTAACAGATTACTTTGAAAAGCAAGGCGAAGTATCAATGACAGTAAGATTTAATCCAAATACGTCCATAGCAAGCGGAACACAAGAATTCACTCTTTACATTGATGGAAAAAATGTTACTGATGATGGAACAGAAGAAAAAGCGCAAACTTCAATGAAACTAGAAACAACTATGAGTGTTCTTTCAAAATGTGTTGAGATAGATAAACCAGAAGGAGGAATAATTTTAGACATGGCTCCATGGAATATGGGGTATGGGCGAATAATGAATTCTGATTTATCCTCTTACGCTTCAACATACGGTGGATTCTCACAAAGAAGTGCGCCATACGGAATGGGATACATGGCAGGAATGGGAATGAGTGGATATGGATTAAGTGGATATGGAAACGCTTACCAAAACAATTTAACTTCAAGTGGAAATACTGCTCTTAATTATAATGAAAGTCAATTCACAGTAAAAAACAATTGTTCATTTGATATTGATGTGGATTTAGATCCAGACTCAAGAATTTCTGTATCTGAAGAAGAATTTACTCTATCAAAAGA
>CAZIEL010000077.1:0-5037 GCA_964538165.1 uncultured archaeon
AATCAACCTTCATCGAATTCATCAAACGAACACCAAAAACAATGTTTGAAGAATTTGTAAGAGCCTGTAGAAAATTGTTAAACCTTAAAGATGTTACTGCTGCAATTGACGGAACAGGTTTTTCAAATACCAATCCATCTCAATATTATCAAAACAGAATTAACGCCGAAAGGATAAAGAATTACACAAAAACCGTGTTTCTAAGTGATATAAACACGAAATTGATTTTGGCAATTGAAACACAATCCGATCACACGCACGAGACAACGCATTTCAAACCAATGGTCAAACAACTAGCAAGTTGTTTGAAAACAATTTTAGCAGACAAAGGATATGATTCAATGTCGAATCGAAAATTCTGTTGGAAAAATAATATTGAGGTTCATATTCCATTCAGAAAATTTAGTGGACAACAACGCAAATATGGTTTAAAAGATAAATATTCAGCAAAACGTAGACGTGCATTGAGAATGTTTGATAAAATTGAATACAACAAACGAGCTTTAGCTGAAACAATCAACTCAGCCATCAAACAAACCCTCGGAGGGTTTGTTCGAGCACGAACCGCATCAAACCAACAAAAAACAGTTACAATCAAAGCAATAACCTACAACATTGAACACATCAAAAGAACAATAAAAATTTGGATTCTAATCCAACTCCACAGGATTTGACCAAAACCGTTGCTTAAGTAACTCTTTTAAATGAAAACTTAGAAGTAATAGTAAGTAATAGTGGGGGATTATTCATGGAAGGAAGTATACAGTTTATAGCAAATTATGATGATTGGAAGGCAATAAAAAAACAAACAGTTACTGAAAAAACTGATCCCTTAACTGTAATGGAGTTTTTAGCAAGTCTTACTAATAGCGTTGATAATAAAGTTGAGTTTAACTTAAAGAAAAAAGTAGAGCTAGCAAAACTTGATAGCACAATTGATTCTTTGGGATTAGCAAAAGGAGATGCGGTTAAAGCACTTGAAGAAATAAACTCAAGAACTATCTCAAAAGTAATAAATGAAATATCTCAAATACCTCAGCTACAAAAAAATCAACAAAAAGAGGTTGCTGACTTTTTGAAAACTTATGCTACAAGAAAATGTCTAAAAGCTTGTGGGCTTATGGTAGATTATTCTCAAATAGAAATACCTGGGATGGGAAGACTAAAGAAAACAAAAGCATGAAAACAATAAAAATTAACTCTTTTTCCTGGACAAGTTTTGTCTTTAGTAAAAGAGCATTTTGGATTTGAAATTATGAAAACAAAAAAACAATCAAAAATTTTTGCACAAGGTACAATTGAGTACTTAGTAGTAATTGGCGTTGTGGTGGTAATTTCACTAGTAGTAGTTGGACTATTAACCGGCCTAACTGAAAATAGTGGAACTACAAAAACCGCTAAAAAAATTGGGGCTTATTCTTCTTCAATAAGCATTTCTGATGCGGCTATGGACTCAAGCGGGGATGCAATTTTTGTTGTAAGAAGTAATCAAGGAAATGATTTATTTTTGAGTAGTGTTAGCGTTAATGGAACAAGCGTTACAAACACTTCTACAATTTCTCAAGTTGATGATTCAAGAGTAACTATTAGTGGGATAGTAAATTCTTGTTGTCTGGCTGGTGAAACCGGCGCAAAAGAATGCCCTGTAATTTTTAATTATAATACGGCAAATTTGACAAACCTCTCAATTTCAATGAATGTAACTGTTGATTGTATTAATGATGTAGAGGTTCCCGTGGTTGTTGTATTGGATACAGTTACTCCAACAGTATCACTTTCTTATCCTCAAGCAGGAGCAACTCTAAACCAAAACAATGTTGACTTTAATTTTGTTGTAAGCGATGCTGGGGGATTAATTAGAGACTGTAATTTGATAATTGATGGATTGGTAGCAAATGTTAATGTATCTAATCCTACAAGAGACACAAATATTACTTTAACAAAAACTGGACTGAGTTACACAACACACACATGGGATGTTAATTGTACTGATACGAATGGAAACAGAGGAACAAGTGGACAAAACAGAAGTTTAACTCTTAATGTTCCAGATAGCACTCCTCCTGTAGTTTACTTACTAAACCCTGCTAATAATGATATAAATAAAAATTCTCAACTTAAATTCGATTTTAATTTCTCTGATCAATCAAGTGTTTCACAATGCTCTCTAAAAGTAAATAATGTTGATGTTAACACTTCTCCAACACTTCAAACAAGTACGGGTTATTTTATGCAATCAATGTCAAGTTTTACTGATGGATTTTACGATTGGAACGTGAGTTGCACTGACGCATATAACAATACGGGAGTAAGTTTACAAACAAGAAGAATACAACTCGATCTAAATGACTCACAAATAACTTACTGTCTTGAACTCTCAGAGATTGATAATAACCGAAGAGGAAATTATTTCTTAATGAATGATATTAACTGTACTAATGATACAAGTAGTGGTGGAGCAATGTGGAACTCTGGAGCAGGATTTGATCCAGTTGGAGACTGTGGAGCAACTTATTGTGCAACAGGCGACGAAGCAGATTTTAATGGATTATTTGATGGACTTGGACACAAAATATATGGGCTTAATATTAATCGACCAACAACAAACGGAGCAAGTATGTTTGCTTCAATTGGGGGAGCAGGAATTGTTAGAAACTTAGAAATACTTGATGTGAATATGGTTGGAAATGCACACACAGGAATACTAGCAGGAGCAATAAAAGGACAAGTAAGTAAAGTTGGAGTAAGAGGAGTAGTAGAAACTGTTGACTCAGGAGTTGGAGGAATTGCGGGAGTTTTATCTGGAAGTCTAAGCGAATCATACTCTTCAGCAAAAGTAAGAACAAGAGGATCAAGCGCACTTGCAATTGGGGGACTAGTTGGAATAACTATTAGTGCTTCAGGTGCAACAATATCAAATTGTTACTTTGATGGAAACGTTTACGTTTCAAGATTATATGGATTACACGTTGGAGGAATTGTTGGATTAACAAACGGCGGTACATTCATTACAAATTCATATTCTTCCGGAGTAGTTGATGGAATATCAACCGTAGGAGGATTAGTTGGAACAAATTCTGCTACTGTTTCAAATGTATTTTCTGTTAGCCCAGTACTTGGAGCACCAGCTGGGGGAGTAGCAGGATCTCAAAGCGGAACATTTACCGCCGGCACAGTTTATTGGGATACAACATTAACTGGAAAATCAACTTGTTATGGGGGATTTCCTGGAGGAAGTGTAAACTGTAACTCAACAACAAATAATGCTTCTTACTATTATAACAAAAATAATGTTCCAATGAGCGCATGGAATTTTACAACAATTTGGGATGAGAATGCAACAGGATACCCAAGACTAAGATGGAAGACAAGCTAACTGATTAATATGTTTGAAGAAATAATAATTAACCAAACTATTCAACTATTCATGAATCCATTTTTTGATATTTTTTTTAAAGCCATAACTTATTTTGGAAGCCCACTCCCGTGGTTCGTTTTAGCTGCATGGCTATTTTGGCTGGGGAAAGAAAAAAAAAGTTTTACTGTAATGTCCCTACTATTAATGAGTACATTTGTTTCAGGATTATTAAAAATGATAATAGCAAGACCAAGACCTGTTGGGCTAATAGAACTTGATGATAAAATTGGATCTTCCTTTCCATCCGGCCACTCAACAATCGCTGGAACAATAGCAGCGTATGGTTGGTTATCTGGAGAAATAAAAAAGAATTACAAATATTTACTCCTTCTTTTAGCAATACTCACAGGAATATCAAGATTATATTTAGGAATTCATTTTTTGACTGATGTACTTGCAGGATTATTTATTGGAGCAATAGTTGGATGGTTTGTATATAAGCTAGAAAGCAAAATAAACAAAATGCACTTCCATATATCAAGACTTAATGAAGAATTCTTATTCATCTTCTTTTTTGTGCTACTAATTATATTTGATCTTTTTATTCCAGCTGAATACTATGGAGCTTATGCAATTTTAGGGTACTTTGTTGGATACGCAATATATAGACACACAGAAATGGCTCAAATAATGGTTCGACCAAAAACAAGAAGACAAGAAATTATTGCCATAAGCGTTGGAACAATAATATTCGGTGCGCTTGGAGGAGTAGCATATCTGGTTCTTGAAGGACTCTTAGCCCAAGTAACCTTTTTTATCGCAGGAATATTTGTTACACTCATTTGGCCACTGATAATAACAAAAACTGTACTAAAAAGAGAAAAACAAAAAGCAAAAAGTCATAAATAAATAATCAATAACTAAAAGTAACTCCTTTTTTCAATAAAACCCCAACTAAAGCTTTTTAACAACAACAACCTTAATTTTATCAAATTTTAGGGTGATTTGATTGAATAAAATGATACTAACAAGCACACTACTTTTGGCAATAGCATTTTTGCTTTTTGGTTGTGTGGGCGGCATTAATGCAGCTGACATAGCAAAACTAGATCCATCGGTGCAGGCATTCTTAGCCCAACACCCAAATGCAGAAATAAAAGCAGTTCAAATAACTGCAAGCGATTTTAATTCAATGAAAGACGAAGTTTCGGCTCAATGCGAAATACCAATGGGCGTGAAAGATTATTGGAGAGTAAAAATAACTGACACAAGCACACAACTAAAACTAACAGTTTGGATTGATTCAACAAACCAAAAAGTTATTTGCATAGTTAAAGAAGGACAAGACACAAACGGACAAGTAGTTCCGCCTGTTGACACAAACACAGTTGTAAATCCGCCAGTGGACAACAATAATGTTGTAAATCCGCCAGTGGACAACAATAATGTTGTAAATCCGCCAGTGGACACAAATAATGTTGTTAACCCGCCAGTGGACACAAATAATATTACAACAACTCCTGATGTGAATATTGATGCTGAATCAAGCATAATACTTGCTCAAACAAAAATAACTTTCGATAAAATAAAACTAAAATCATCAGGTGACGGAGTATCAAATGTTACTCTAAGAATAGAAAACCAATCTGATACATCAAGATCACTAAACTATAGTTTAG
>CAZIEL010000078.1:0-4981 GCA_964538165.1 uncultured archaeon
TAGTACAAGTATTGAAGCTTCTTTAGTTTATTCTTCAGAAAATATTAAAGGAACTCTTGGAAAGCAACTTAGAAGTATTAAGGAAAAGATTGAAACTAAACAAATCACTACACTTGGAGAAGCACTTGAACAATACATCCCGTTGTGGCTAAAAATTAACCCTGATTTTGTTAAGGGATTAAATTTGCTTCAAACTGCTGCAATTGCTCCAAGAAATGAAAGAGAAAAAATTATTGAAGAAGTAATTGAGACAGTAATATTGAGTTATCACGATTCGGGAAAAAGACTTACTGAGAAACTTTCTGGCCAAACTAATTCATTAATCTCAATGGGAGTAACAATTCCAATGCTTTCATTAATTCTCTTGCCTCTTTTAACTATCTTTTTGCCACAAACTGCAAACTTTACTTTACTATTATTCATTTACGCCGTTTTCTTCCCAACAATTATCCTTTTCCTTTCAATGAACTTTGCTACAAACCGTGTTCAAGTTAATACTATTGATATGAGTTCAAGTCCACTCTATAAACCAACCCCCCAAGTGTTCTATTTAATCTCAATTGGAATCGCCTTAATCATGGCAATCTTGCCAATTATGCACCTTGCAACAATTAATCTTGAAACTGCTGCTGGAGTTCAAAGAGAATATTCTCTTGTTTCTCTTGTTACTGTTTGGACTGGACTTTTAGGAATATTTATTGCGATTGAATTGTTTTGTTACTCTTACTTTAAGAGAAACGAGAAACTTTGGCTTGAACTTGAAGAAATTGAAAGTGATATTCCTAACTTATTACAAATATTCTCAAGTTATTTATCGCTGAATAGATCTATTGAAAGTATATTTTCTGATGTTATTAATGATTACAAGCACCACGGTTTTGGTTCACACCCAACTGTAAAGATTCTTTCCCAGCTTAAGGATGCTTTGTATAATACAAAGCGATCAATGATTGAATTAACTGAAACTTATTTGCCAAGAATTGCTCCTTCAAAGAGAATGAGTTCAATTTTTAGAAGGATTGTTTTGTTTGCTGATATTGATATGAAGAGTGCTGCAAAGTCGGCAAAAATGATTAGAGCACAAACTCTTTCAATTTACGAACTTGATGATTATATTCAAACTCTTTTAGCTGAAACTGTTTCTGTTGTTGGAATGACTACCACAATGCTTGCCCCAATTCTTGCTACTGCGGCAATAGTAATGTCTGCAGCAATTGTAATGTCTCTTCAATTCATTAAAGAAAAAATTAATTCAATTGTAATGTCTGTTGGGGGAAAAGCTATTGAACTTGAATTCATTAAAGTTACCCAAATCATTCCGCCAACAATGCTTGAAGTAATTGTTGGATTATTCTTTATTGAAACCGCAGTTATTTTGTCAATATTCCTCTCAACTATAAAGAACGGTACTGATAAATACAAAATCGCTAAAACTATTTACGAAAACCTACTCACTGCGTTCATATTATTCTCAGTAATGATGATTGTTGGTTACATTGCATTTACTGAAATAATATTTAAGGGTGTACTCGTTTCATGAATAAGGCTGTTGAAGTTTCAATTGAAATAGTAATTGCCATGATCGCCCTTGGTATTCTTGTTGTGTTTGTTCAAACTGCTATTTATTCTGAAAAAAAGTGTGATGGGTTAGCTCCCGATCTAAATACTGGCGTTGTTGCTGGCCCTGCGAAATATACTGCTGCTGATGGTCAAACAAAATGGATTTATGATAGAACAGCAACTACTACTAGTCCTTGTAAATGGAAGTGTGATACTAATTACTCAAAGAATAACAATACTTGTACAAAAAACCCGTAAAATCAGCGTAAATCAACAATCACAATTTAGCCCTAAAAAGGTTTTTAATAAGTAAAAACCTAATTCTACTTGATGGAAACAATTGAACTTGTAGGATATCTTGTCTTCACAATGGCTGCAGCAGGACTAATGATTGGCTTTCTTTACAGTATTGATTTTGCAGGAGTACAAGACACACTCTCAGGAATAATTACTCCAAAAGAAGATTTTTCAAATCTAGAAAAAGTGAATTATATTCAATTAATCCAAAGAATGCAAAGTTGTAATAATCTTGGAACAGATAGTGACGCAAACATTGAGTGTGGAAATGTTCTTTTGACTGATGAATTGTTAGAAGAGCCTTACTTAAGCGCAGGGCTTGATAAGAATTTCTTTGAGTGGACCTTTAATCAAATTAATTACTGCACTGACTGTAATTTGGATCTTGTTGGAAGCATAATGCCCAACACTGTTGTGAAACTTACTTTTAATGAAAATAATAGCGAGCAAATAAAAATTGCTGGAACTTTTAATGTGCCAAGTGATCTTTTGCCCCCAGTTACTTCACTTAGTGGATGCACTAGCGGAACTAGTTCTACTCAAGAAACAATTACTCTTTCTTGCATAGATCCTTCTCCTTCCTATATGGGTTGCAAAGAAACAAAATACAAAATTGATGCAGGATCATTTCAAACTTATACTGCTCCATTTAATTTAACTAAACTAACAAGTGATCACAATTATTCCATTGAGTACTTTTCTGAAGACAATAACAACAAAATAGAAACAACAAAAACTTTTTCTTGCACAATTTTAGCAACAATGGTTCCGTCAGCAGATATAACTCCTCCAGTCACTTCTTTTACTGGAAACACAATTGGTTGGAATACTTCTAGTCAAACAATTACTTTACAGTGCACTGATAATGTTGCTTGCAAAACAAACCCAATTCAATATAGGTATTATGCAACAGGAACAACGCCCCCTGCTTGGTCAACAGGAACATTTTCAACTTCATTTACAATAACTCAACCAACATCAGCAGATACTAATTACCAAATTGATTACTACTCAACTGATAATGCAACTCCTGCAAATGTTGAGAGTACAAAAACAAATTATGTTGCGATAAGAGCCGTTATTCCCGCAGATGTTTTAGCAAGTTGCACTGTCGGAGTTGATGGGGTAAAGAAATCAGTTATTGGCGGAAAAGACTTTAACGTATTTTGTACTAGTGAGGGGTTAATGTGGAGTACAACTGAAGGCGGTTTTAATTGGACCCCTGCAAAAAATAATTGTAATAACTCTACAAATGCCGGATTTACTGATTGGAGTTTGCCTACGTATACTGAACTTTATGGCGCGGCAAATAATTATAATAAACTGTCTATTTCAAGTGCTTGGGATGTTAATTATAACAGATGGCCTTTTGGGCCCTCTGCATATTATTGGACTTCTACACCTGGCGGCGGAGGATATAATTTATACTACGGCCCAACCTCATGCGACGAAAGCACTTGTACTGGAATTAATACTCGCTGTGTAAGAAACACAACTGTTTCCCAAACTTGCTTCTCAAGTGGAGGAAGCGGAACTACACTTGACCCTTACAAAATCAGCTCTTGTTTTGATTTAAATTGTGTAAGGCAAAATATAAACAGTAATTATATCATTACACAAAATATTGACTGCACACAATCAGCAAGCTGGAATGATGGAAATGGATTTGAACCAATCCTTGCTTTTAATGGGATTGTTGATGGTGGGATGTATTCAATAAGTAAATTAACTATCAACCGACCAACAACAAACAATGTTGGATTAATTGGAACACTCAACTCAACTGCACAAGTAAAAAACCTAAAACTAATTGATATAAATTATAAAGGAAATACTAACACAGGCGGGCTTTGTGGAACAGAGAATGGTGGATCAATTTCAAGAGTCTCTGTTAGTGGTATAATAAAAGGCACTTATAGCGCTGCTGGAGGTATTGCAGGAACTATGTCTAGTGGAACAATTGATCAATCATATTCAGATGTTAATCTAGAAGTGTTGTATTATGGAGGAAATTTCGTCGGATTAGCGACCGGGGGAACGGTAACTAACTCCTATGCCACAGGTACTCTAAAAAACCTTGGAGGAAATTCATTTGCAGGATTTGCAGGAAGACATATGGGCACAACAATTACTAACTCGTTTTCAACAACCAAATTCTTACAATGGGTGAATGCAGGATTTGCTGACACTGACTCAAGTAACATTTCAAATTGTTTTTGGGATGTTAACACTTCTGGAGTAAGCTTTAGTTATGGAGGGGTGGGAAAAACTACAACCGAAATGAAAACTAAGTCAACATTTACTTCTGCAGGGTGGAATGAATCTATTTGGACTCTTTGTGATGGAGCGTATCCTTCTCTTGTTTGGGAAGGAAAAAGTTGCCCTGTTGCAAGCCCCATTACAGTTAGTTCTTTAGTTGTGGGAAACCAAAAAGTTGTTACTTTAAGTTGCCCTACTTGCGGATCAAATAAAATAGAATACCGCTCAGACAACAGCCCTTGGATAAGTTATGATAATAACTTTAAACTTGAATCTGCTGTGGACAAAACAGTAAATATTTACACAAGAGTGCTGGACTCTTCAAATGAAATTATTGTTCCAGAAACAGCAAATTCTATTAATGTTCCTGCATCCACCCAAACTGATTCAACATTTACAATAGTTAATCCTACTGGGAGTGCTCCTGCAGGAATAACTGGAGGGGGAGTGAATGTTGGTGTTAATGCGCATCTTATTTCTAGAAGCGGGATTGAAGGATTACAATTTGTTTCAAGTTTAAATTCTTCTAATCTTTCTCAAATGATGCCAAATTCTTGTGAATTTACGCTTGATGATGGAATGCTTTGGATTTCAGGAGAAACTGGTATGGTTGGTACAACCCCAGTTTGTTTAACTAAAGATTATAATCAAATATTCTCTGAATTGCCTGACGGGGTCGTAATTTATTTTAAATTTGTTGTACAAGCAAGAGCAAAGGATCTGAGCGGAAACTATTCAAAAAGTGGAAAAGCATTAATAGTTATTGGAATGGGCACTCCTTCAAGCATTGATATGTGTGGAATTGGAAAGCCTGGTTGCAGTATTTAATGAACGTGAGATTACTATGGCTGCAACAGATAATATT
>CAZIEL010000079.1:0-4950 GCA_964538165.1 uncultured archaeon
GATATAATATGTCAGGAGAATATTATTTAAGTAAGGATATAGATTGTTCTGGAATAAATTTTGTTCCTATTGGAAATGCCAGCGGGCAGTATTGTGCTCATGAATCCTGCCCCGGAGAATGGTTTTGTGATTATTTAAACAGCGAATGGGAGTGTGAAATGTGGGGAGGAACTTGGACAGAACCAAATACTTTTACAGGAACTTTTGACGGAAAAGGATATAAAATAACGGATTTGTATATAGGAAGTAGTGAAGATTATGTTGGTTTGTTTGGTTATGTTAAAGGAACAGGAATAACAATTAAAAATCTTACATTAGAAAACGCAAATATAACAGGGAGAGATTATATAGGAAGTGTAATAGGATATTCTGCTTCGGGAAATATGCAGAATATTAATATTAAAGATGTTACTATAACAGGAAGAGATTATACAGGAGGATTAGTAGGGTATTTGCTTAGAGATAATGTTACAGAATCTTTCATCACTGGTGAAGTAATTGGAAGAGTTCATTTGGGCGGATTAGTTGGTTTTGCTTCTGGGGGGATAATTAATTCTTACTCTTTTGTAAATGTTACAGGAATTTCTGGGCATAATAATGTTGGAGGATTAGTTGGAAGTATAAGTTATGGTGGAGGAGGACCTGGTCCTGAAATGTCAGTTGGAAGAATTATAACATCGTATTCAACAGGGATTGTTTCTGCAAGCACTAATGCAGGAGGACTTGTTGGAACAAATTCTGATAATGGCGGTTTGATATTAAATTCCTTTTATGATAAAGATACTTCTGGAAAAACAGATACAGGAAAAGGAATTCCCTTAACAACAGCACAAATGAAAAAAAGAGTTCACCTTGCTGCTTCTTACTGGGACTTTGAAAATATGTGGAATATAGAAGAAGTTTCTGAAAATGATTTGAATGATGGCTATCCTTATTTAAGATGGCAGAGTCCTGGTGAAGAATTTGTTCCTTATTATGAGGCAGGAACAGGAAGTTCTGAAAGTCCATATCAAATCACAGATTTAGAACAACTTCAAATGATGAGAGCATACAGAACAAATCATTTTATTTTAATGAATAACATTGATGCTTCTGATACTTCAACTTGGGCAGGGGGATTTAATCCTGTTGGAACATATAAAACATATGGTAGCTTTTTTGAAACATATTATGAAGATATTCCTTTTACTGGAACTTTTAATGGAAATAATAAAACAATTTCAAATCTAAAAGTTTACAGACCTTCAGAAAATTATGTTGGATTATTTGGTTATGTTTACCAAGATGGAGCAATTCACAATGTATATTTAACAGACGTGAATATAACTGGGAGTGAATATGTTGGGGGGTTAGTTGGAAGAACATATGGTATAGTAAATCAATCTGTTGTGACAGGGGTTGTTAAAGGAGTAAATCGTGTTGGTGGTTTTGTTGGAAATAAAAATATTTATGGTTCAAACAAGCCAATAGTTTATTCTTATTCAAATGTTTCTGTAACTTGTAGTGGAAGTAATTGTGGTGGATTTGTAGGGACAGTTGAAGGTTCTTCTGTTGTAGAAGATTGTTATTCTCTTGGGAATGTTGCTGGAAATGCTTATGTTGGTGGATTTGCAGGAGTTAATGGAGGTACTGTTTCTAGAGTTTATTCTATTGGAAGTGTTTCTGGGAACAGCATTATTGGAGGATTAATTGGACAAGGAACAGGAACAAATTCATTTTATGATAAAGATACTTCTGGAAGAAGTGATAATAATGGAAGAGGAACACCGTTAACAACAACACAAATGAAAAAAAGATTTTTCTTTGGAAGTTCATACTGGGATTTTCAGAATATTTGGAATATAGAAGAAGTTTCTGAAAATGATTTGAATGATGGTTATCCTTATTTAAGATGGCAAAGTTTAGGAGAAGCATTTGTGCCTTATTATACTGATGGCGAAGGAAGTTCAGGAAATCCATATCAAATTACAAACTTAGAACAACTTCAAATGATGAGGGGTTATTTGAGCAGTCATTTTATTTTAATGAATAACATTGATGCTTCTGATACTTCAAACTGGCCAGGAGGATTTAATCCTGTTGGAAATGATGCAACAAAATTTACAGGAACTCTTAAAGGAAATCACAACAAAATTATTGATTTGTATATTAGCAGAGCAGGAAATAATTATGTTGGCTTGTTTGGGTTTGTTGAAAATGGTGGTGTTAGCAATTTAAGTTTATATGATGTTAGTATGTCTGGAGCAAGTTTAGGTGGAATTTCAAGAAGTTTTATATCTTCAACAGCAGATAATTTATTTGTTAATGGAAGTGTGACTTGCAGTGGAACATATTGCGGAGGAACTTTTGCTTATTTCCAAGGAGAATCTGCTGTTTTAACAAACTCACATTCTAATGCTAGTGTTATAGGACAAAGTCATGTTGGTGGATTAATTGGTGAAAGAAATTCTGGGGCTATTTCAAATTGTTATGCAACTAAAAATGTTTCAGGAACAAACTATGTTGGAGGATTAATAGGAAGAAATCTTGGAGGAACCCTAGTTAATTCATTTGCTTTAGGAAATGCTGTAGGAACAGGAAGTTATGTTGGGGGATTGATGGGTGATGGTTATGGGGAGATAAATAATTCTTATGCTAAAGGAAATGTTTCAGGGGTTCATTATGTTGGTGGGTTTATAGGACAGAGCACAGCAGACATATCACAAAGTTATGCTGAAGGGAATGTTGTAGGAACCAGCAATTATATTGGTGGATTTATAGGACAGCAATCAGGAGGATTTACAAGAGATACTTATGGAAAAGGAGATGTTACAGGAACAAGATATGTTGGAGGCTTTGTAGGGCATAACTCACAAGGAAAGATTCATTCTTCTTATTCAATTGGGCTGCCAAGTGGTTCACAAGATGTTGGTGGATTTGCAGGAGCAAAAACTACAGGTGGTAGTTATCAAGACATCCATAATTTTTGGGATAATAGAACAATAAGAGATATTCAAAGTGGAATGGGAATGCCGAGAACAACTTCTCAAATGAGAAATATAAATACTTACCCAGAACCAACACAACCTTCTGGTTATGTTAATGTAGTTAGATACTGTGATTGGTGGGAAGGTGAAGAATGTTGGATGTGGCAATATTATGTTGATTGGGTTTCTGGAAGTTTGTTTAGTAATTTGTGGCTTTGGGAAAATGGGGGGCCTGGGCAAATAAAAATAGATGGAAGTGATTATTGGCTTTATAGTGTTACAAATACAACAAGATTATATGCTGAGATTTATGAAGAAAAAACAAATGTTCCTTATTCTGTTAATTTTGTAAATCCTGGTTGGAATTTTACTTCTATTTGGGATTTGAGTGCTTCTTTAAATGAGGGATATCCTTATTTAATGGTATTAGAAAGTTCTTATGAAGAGCATGAACCTGTTGAAGATGATGTAACACCTCCTGAAGTTGTTATAACTTCTCCTGAAAATTCAACTGCATTCCATTATTCAACAACTTCAGTTATGTTGAATGTAACAACAAATGAAGAATCTGCTTGTTTGTATTCTGTTAATGGAGGAAGTAATACTTCAATGTCTAAGGACTTAATTGGAATAAATCATTACAAAAATCTTTCAGTTGTTTCAACAGAATCTTATCTTGTAAATATTTATTGTTCAGATACTTTTTCAAATCTAAATGGAACAGAATATGTTATGTTTAGTGTTAATGCAACTCCAAGAATAAATTTAGATTTGCTTATTCCTTCAAATTTAAATGATAAAAATATCGCTCAAAATGAAACTTTTGATGTTAAAGTTCAGGTTTGCTGTTTGGATGCTGATTGTGGTGATGTTAATGCTTCTCTTGACCCGATTGGAGAAACAAATATCGCACCAGAAGCAACTGCGTCTTTGTTATCGGGTACGCCTTACGATGATGTAGCCTCTGTTAATGATGGAAATATGGGAACTTCTTTCCTAGTAGATTACGAGCCAGTAGAAATTCAATTACTTTGGGATACAGCAAGAACAATTGATTCAACTTCATTTTATTTTACAACACACTGGGGCTGTGGATTTAGTAATTATGAAATATATTATGATGATGATGGTTGGCAAGAACTTACAACATGTACAAGTGACGGATGCAAACAATATAATACATGGGTAAGTTTTGAATTTGAACCTGTTACAACAACAAAATTGAAATTAGCATTGCATTACTGGTGTGACAGAATTGTAGAATGGAATGTTACAGAAGGAGCAGGAGGAAAATCAGGTTTAGTCCCAATGAATGAAGGAAGTCCATTTTATACCACAATACAAAATCCTTATAATTTAACTTTAAGCAAAGATGAATGTGCGAATATAACTTGGGATGTTATGGCAACAGGCGAGATTGATTATGAAATTCAGCATGAGTTTTTTGTTTTTGCAGAAATGCTTGAAGATATTGAAATTAGAAATGAAACAGGAAGATGGAATGTAACTATTACTGATGCTTTTTGTGAAACAGATGATGATTGTTTAGAAGGACTTTCATGTGTTGATGATATTTGTGTTGATATAAGACAGATTTTGCTTGAAAGAATTTATCCAACTTCAAACATAGATGTAGTACAAAACAAATTTTTCCCTATTACTGTAAATGTAACTTGTTTGAATAATAATTGTGGTGATGTGAATGTAAGTTTGTATAGGGGGGCAGATTATGTTCTCCCAATTACTGAAGGACTTACACTTCATCTTGATGCAGACTCTATTACAGGAACAAACGATGGGGATTCTATTTCACAATGGAACGATTTATCCGGTAAAAATAATCATTTCACCCAATCAACACAATCACAAAAACCAACCTATAAAGAAAATATACTAAACGGTAGGCCAGTAGTTCGGGTTGTTGCTGCGAGTTCTCAAACAATGTCTACTAATACTAATTTCCCCGCCCCAGTTACTGTAATAT
>CAZIEL010000080.1:0-4906 GCA_964538165.1 uncultured archaeon
CCACTAAAATAACTTTCTTTGCAGGAGAATTCACAAAATTAACATCAGAGACTTCAATAATATTATAATCTACCCCCTCTTTTCCAACCGAATTCAAATCGGCATAATAATTATCCAGCACATTTTCCAAAGTCGCATTGGCATCTACATAGTTTGCGCGCACTTCAACAAGCGAATACTTATATTCTTCATTAAGAGGTCTAAAATTACTGACAAGAATTGGTTCCTGGGTTTCATAATCAAGCCCGTCTTTAACAATATATTTTGACCAATTAGAAGGATATTCAAAAGATAGCCCTAAATTTTTACTTTCGTAAGTTACTTTTTGCACATTTGCTGTTTGAGTACATCCAAAAAACAATAGAACAACAAATAAAACAATTGAAACTAATATTAATTTTTGCATATTAAGAGTAAGTCTTTGAAGTTTAAAAAGATTGGCATCGCTTGAGGTTTTTCCAAAAGTAAGTGTTAATCCCCCCTCCCAGACTTGTACCGAAAAAAGGCCAGTTTTTAAGGTGCTTTGTGGTTTTTGTTTTAGTATTACTTCACGCCTTTGCTTTGCGCAAGTAGCCGATTTGCCCCTTTTTAAACAAAAGCCCTTTATCAGGACTTTTTAAACAAGCCCTCTTTTAGCATATTCATTTAAATACTAGAATTCTTTTATTTAGTCAACATCAATTCACAAAACAGTTGGGTGAGCAGAAGAATTCTTTTCATTATCAGTTGTTTTGAAAAACTTTTGGAGGTGTTTTGATGGGATTATTAGACGCAGTGAAAGGAAAACCAAAGAAAAAAGCATTCGGGGGCTATTGTATTAGCTTTAAAGGATGCGATGACTCAATGGAAAGTGTTTTCGGTTCTGGAGATGTTACTCCAAGCGAAATGACAAAAAAGCTTTGGGCATATGTTAAGAAAAACAAATTATCAGGAAAGAAATAAATAAAATAAATTATTAATTAGTTTTAGAAAAAGTTTCTTGGAGGAAAACCTCCAAGAAATTCGTTCTATTTTTTTATTATATTTTAATCAATCATTATTCCAATTTCGCCGCCGTAATAAGTATTTTGACTTATCCCAGGAAAAGCTACTTCACTAATTGAACTCAAATCATCTAAGTTATTTGTTTTTATCATCTTATCAGAAAATGTGTAAAGCACATCATCCATGAAAAGAGATCTTCTTATTACTGAGTCCGTACTATAGTAATAACCTCTTTTCATTTCTTCATCTGCTGAAACGTGAGTTATTTTTCCTCTTTCTGATAAACCATCCGTTAGAGAAACATTTAGAACTATTGCTCCTTGGAAGGTTTGTTCTGTTCCATAGTAATCAGTATTTGCGGTTTTATTTTCCACAACTGTTACCGGCAGAACTAATAATTCTTTTTCTTTATCAAAAAGAATTGATTTGTGATTTGTGAGGGCTTCAGAATCTGTTCCTCGATCACCAACAATAAATTTTGACATTTCTACGGGATGTTCCACATCACTGACATCAAAAATCGCTATTTTTATTCCTTTGATTGCAGTATAATAAATTGCTCCTTGAGAGTGAACTTTTTCCGCATCCTCAAGTTCGTTAGCATCTTTTCCTATTCCAAGAATGTGTGTTTCATCTATCATTTGCATATAATCTGAATATCCAGGAATTTTTAATTTTCCCAATATTTTTGGGTTTGTTGGGTTTGAAAGATCAAGAACAAACAACGGGTCAACATATTTGAATGTAACCATATATCCTTTGTCCCCCATGAATCGAACAGAGTATATTGTTTCATCCGGAGCAATTCCTTCAAGCGAACCAACCAAATTCATGTCAGAATTTAGAATGTATAAATTGTTTGTTGATCTATTACCATTAGTCAAACTTCCCATTTCGAAGTTCCCAAAATTTTCAACTGTTGTTGCTATTCTAAAATCTCCATTGTATTCATCCATACTAAACTGATTTAATATGTGCCCTGGCACTACCCCATTTCCAGCAAAAGAAATGCTTCCTTCACTAAAATGGAATTTATTAACTACAGTTTTTTCTGTTGTTTTCCAATTAGGAAAGTACATACTTTTCATAATCATTCCTACTTCCAAAGGAACTATTGAATTAGAATCATCTGTGTTACTATATTCCCACAATTGATCAACCAAATAAAGATTATTTGCTGAACCGTATAAGTTTTGTGCAGAACCAACCGCTGTTTCTTTAGTTAATTCTTGAGTTTTCAAATTAAATGAAGCCACTGTTACAAAACTTTCTGGTCTTACTCTTGGCATTATTGCAATATCAGTGGGAACAGCAATTGATTGTTCTACTCCATCAACTTTCATTAATGGAATTATACTATTTTCATCACTCCCATTTGATTGTTTTGCTTCGGCATAATATAGTCTTGGATTTGAATTAATTACAAAATAAGCATAGTCACCAACTAATCTTGAAGTTAAATAACTTCCTTCAAACTCAACTTCTTTTTCTAGTACGGGTGAAGTTTTGTCGGATATGTTGTATAATCGAACACTTGTTCCACTTCCTCCATAATAAGGATAATACCCCGGTCTTGCAACCATCTTTGTATAATATGGTCCACTATATGAATATCCTTTGTTCGAAAAAAGTAATAATTCTTTACTATCACTTGAGATGAACATTTCATTGGGAGTTAAATCATTTACATCAATTGTTGCAATAACCCTTGCATTTTCTGCAGGATAAGCGTCAACAATGAATAGTTTTCCTTTTGCTATTGCATAAATATATTTTCCATCATTCTTAATTATGTCCGCTTCATCTACTCCCTCAACTTGAACATTTGTTTTTGAAAAATCACTTGCTGAGTCAGTTGATTCTGCAGCAGATTTTTGCATTGCTCCAGCGTCAGCCATTGCTGGTAATGCAACATCCAGCATATTTCTATAATCTCCATACCCTGTTGAGTCAGTACTTGCTTTTTCAAAATAAGCAACTAAATCGGAGTAACTTGAGAATTTTTCCAGTGGTTTTGCACTAAAATCATCAATAATTGGTTTTGGAGCATTTACAATAAATAACCCTGCTACCACTAACACTAAAAGTATTGCCCCTGCAGCAATTACATCAAAAGCTGCTTGAGCCTTTTTTTCTTTAAACTTACCCATCTTATTCATCCCCTAAAATTCAAGCAAAAAGCAAAAGCACTTTGCCTTACATTATATAGTACTCGCATACTAATAAAGCATTTGTTTTTGATTAGGATAACGCCGAAGAGTAAACAAGCAAGGTTTTTATTCTAGAATTCCTTATTTTGAACATGTCTGAAGTTTTAGTATTGCCCCTAACTACAATTGGAATAATCATAATACTCGCACTATGTTTTAGTTTATTTATTAGAAAACTTGGGCAAAATGAAGTAATTGGGTTTATTGTTGCAGGATTTTTGCTTGGCCCTTTTCTTTTGAAATTTTTATCCCCCACAGATCCATTAATTCTTGGTTTTGGAGAATTAGGATTATTTATTTTATTATTTTATTTAGGAGTAGAATTATCTCTAAAAGATTTTCTCAAATCAGGAGCAGCAGTTTTTGGATTAGCAATTATTGATATGACTCTTACTACAGGTTTAGGAATATTAATTTTACTTCTTTTAGGAAATTCAATATTATTTTCTGTTATCGTTGGAATAATGCTATTTTGTACAAGCACCGCGATTGTTGCAAAATTTATTATTAATAATAATTTACTTGAAAATATTGCTGCGAAAATTACTTTATCAATTTTAATTTTGCAAGATTTTCTTGGAATATTACTACTAGTTTTCATAACCACTCTTTCGGCTTCAACAAATCAATCTCCCATTTCGCTTGCTCTTGCAGCACTCGTTTTTGCAGTTAGTGCATTTTATGGAGTGTATAGATTATCCAAACTTGTTGAAGATTGGTTGCATAATAATGGATTTGGGCACACTGAAATGACATTATTTGCCCTTGGAGTGGGACTAATTGTTGCCACACTTGCAAGTATTCTTGGATTATCAACAGCAATTGGAGCATATTTTGCAGGATTTGCTTTAAGTGAGACAAAAGCATCACACCAAATAAAAAAAGATGTAGGATTCTTAAGAGACTTTTTCTTAGTTTTCTTTTTTGTCGGATTTGGAACAACCTTATTTTATGATACAACCCTACAAGCAGTTGTTTTTCCATCAATATTTGAATTATTATCAATGGTTCTACTAGCATTACTATTAAGTTTTTGCGCAATACTTGCACATTCTTTATCAACAAGAATATTTGGATCAATATTTGGTCTAAGTGCAGAAGACGCATCATTATCAACAATCTTACTTTCTCCTTTAGGAGAGTTTGTAGTAATTATTGCTACAGTTGCAATTGCGGTCCTTCCAAGCACAGAAGCAAAAATACTTTCCCCGCTCGCATTCTTACTAATTATAATTACTTTACTTTTATTCCAACCAATATACAATCTAAGAGCACTTCATCAAAAATTGTTTTCTCTAATACCAAGAATCCAATTAACAAAAAAGAAATCAGAATTAGTTCCTCACACAGATTATACTATTGAACAAATAAAAATAGCAGGGCTAAATTTGTTTGTTGTGTTTTGTTTTTCTTGGATTACTTTCTTACTGTACAATGATTTGCCCAGATTTGGAATTCCTATATTATACAGCCGGCAAATAACTGCATTTCTTTTGCTTTGTTTTTTTGCTTCCTGGCCACTAATTAGTGCACTTAAAGCAATAAAGAGAATATTAAGCCACGCATTAACCAAACAACGAAAACTTAAGAAATTTGCTTATTCAGAATCAAATTAATTTAATTTTTTTTAAGTGGAAAGCTTTATTAATTATTCAATTTTAGGCGGCGGTCAAATCCCTTGGATTTGGATTTGAATCCAAATTTTTATTGTT
>CAZIEL010000081.1:0-4905 GCA_964538165.1 uncultured archaeon
TGGCCTCAGAGTTGGATTAACTAATCATGTAAATCATCAGGGATTTACTTCATCATAGGCCAAAGTAATTGTGAATGTTTAGGCTTATAAAAGAAACTATTTAACTCAAAATTTAGAAAGATTGCGATTCAATCTGATTCATTTTCCAAAAGTTCTTAGTAATTTGAATAGCTTTTTCTTCATCAAAAGATTTGCAAGTGTAAATAATTAAAGATATAAAATTTGAATTAGACCAAACATAAAGAGATATCCCAGAATCTATTAGGGGAACAAAAGCATCATAACCTTGATTTTCTTCTTTACCCTCTCCGCTTGGGGAAAATATTATTGGAACGCCATACATCCTAAGATTTAAGTTTTTTGTAATTTTATTGAAATATTCCTCAATTATTTTCTTATCAGCTTTAACTGTAACAAACCCCTCAATTAGTAATCGTTGTCTTAATATACTTGGAGCTAAATTTTTCATAAATTAAAAAGAAACTAAGTTCTTATAAATCCATTAAAAATTTGTTTCTAAAAAAGCACCGTGAAAAAGAGAGAGGTTTTTTAAAGAAAAAGAGAGTAATTACAGTATGAGAACAAAAGTAATCCTTCTTGTATTGATATTACTCACAATATTATTGGAGGGGTGTTATGAAGAAAAAACCTCTACAAGTTATTTTGAAATAGTTATAGACAGTAATACTTTTCACGAAATAATTATCGTTCCAAGCGGAGAAGTTTTTGATAAAGTGGGGCACAGTAACCTCGATTTTGAAAATCAAATAAAAACCTCTCTGATTCAAAAAGAAACCGCTTTGATGTTATTTGAAAAGTCAAAAGAATTAGCACAAAAAGGAATTGATTGTGAATATGGTGAGAAGGAGCTAATTGTTTTTGAAAACAACACAATTAATAGAAAGTGCTTTACCTCAACGAATTTTGATTCATTTTTTAGTGAAGTAAAAATGGCAGCAGATAGTACTATTGCGCTTGACAATTTTTTTATTCATCTAATAACCTCTAATGGAGGAAGAATTGTTGACCAGCATTTACATTCAAACGGTTTATTAATAACAACAAATTATACCCTAAATAGCATGACTAATGCTTCAATGAAAAAAATAACTCCAAATAAAATAGCTCAATTAAAACAAGCAATAAATGACCAAATACTAGTTAGCGAAACAACTTGTTCTCCAACTGAATCAGAATATAATTATGTGGAAATACAAGACGAGCAAAAATACACTTACTATTATAATTGCCCAAAAAATAGTTCTGATAAAACAAACTTCTTTGAAACCGCAAAAATAATTCTTGGTGAATAAAATGAAGAAAATACTCACAATAACAAGTTTAATCTTTTTACTATCCTTTTGCAGTTCGATTGCTGTAATTGCTCCCGCAGTTTATGTAGCTACGCTTTCAATAACCGCTTTTTTAGCAAACATACTCATTACTGTTGCAGTTTTTATTGCTGCAAAAAGCTTTTCGAGCAAGAACGCATTAAGTAAGGGAATTTCTACAAAAATTGGTTTTGCAATTGAGATAATTGGAAAAACCACTTTGTTAATAACATCAACTGCAATTGCAATAATAATTGTAAATCCAATTTTAATTAGCGAAGCAATACTTACAGGAGTATTAGCCTCAATTATTTGTGGAATAATCCTATTCTTATACAATTACAAACGAATCTCAATTTCTCAGAGCAAAACCAAAAAATCAATCATTATTAGTGCTTTGATATTTTGCACATTTGTGTTCTTTTCTTCCGCTCTAGTTGGGTACTATTCAATCGAAATAAAACCAATTGTTCAAGAAGGAAAAGGAGTTACACAAACATCGCAAGAATTACAATCTCCACTATTTGATATTGCAAATAGTTTTAACAAAAGTCAAAGTCAACAAGCTTCAGCACCAAGCCAAGGAATTGATTCTGAAAGCAAACCAGAGTACAAAACACAAACCTTAATATTTAACCCAACAAGTTTAAATGAATGCATAATCAGTTCAGGAGAGAATAAAACTATAATACAACCACAAAATAATTGTTTCTCAAACATTAATGGAATTCAAAAAAGAGTTATTTGCCCAATTGTTATTAGTGATTTAGAATACACAAGCGGATCAACAGTTAGTTCAAGCGGATCTTGTAGTGAAACTTATCTCATTCAATAAAAGGGATGAAAATGACAAATGAAGAAACCATTAAACAAAATTTGTTTACCTTAACTACATTATTTGTTAGTAATCAACACAAGAAAAATGATTGTGTTGTTCTTGAAAAAAATGAGAATTCTTTTCTTGTACCTTTTTGCAAAGAATCCACAAAAGAATTTTTTAGGGGAATATTCTCCGAAAATGGACCCTTTTGGGAAGCATACAACGAAATGGGTTTAGGCGAAATGCCAAAAGACAAACAATATTCTGTTTTCATTAATGATGAATTATACTTTTGTAAAAACATTGAAGAGCAATATGTTTATTCAATTGGGCCAAAAAGCAAATTTGTTTATAAAAAAGGAAAACTTTTGCAAACAAAACCTCTTTCTTTAGATTATGCAATAAGAAGCATTAGTGCACCATTTGATATTCTCTCACAAACAAAACAAACTATTCTTGATGCATTCAGAATCAATGAAATTATTCCCCAAATAAAGACCCAACTTGATGAATCAAAAACATATTGGGAAAAAAATAAAGACAAAGAAGACTTTGATATCAATGATGTAGAATATTCTCTTGAAAAAGCAATTAAATGCATGAAGTACTCCTTTTTTGCTTCTTTAGCATATTCACTAAAACTAAGACCAAGTGACCAAATTGCTCCGATTATTGAAGAAACAATAAAAATTCATGAATCCATAAAACAATTTCAAAAAGGTGGAAAAAGTACTTTTGATGTGGGATATTTTGGAGAAAATATTTATGACATTTCCAGCCCAAGATTCTTTGATAATTTGACTAAAACAAATGAATTTGAAGTAGCAGAATTGCCAAAGGATAATTGGATGATTTTGAGAGAAACTTTAAAGATTGTGTGCGCAAGATACCTTGCAGTCCAAAGAAAAGCAGAATTAAAAATAGGGAAAAAAGTGGGTTTGGATGAAAATATATTTTACTTATCAACAAAAGAAATAATGGGAATGAAAGAGAAAAGTGTTGATGAAACAGTAAGATTAGTTGGAGAAAGAAAATATAATTTTCAAGAGAACTCAAAAATGCTTCTCCCTAACAAAATAATCTTTTTTGAAAAGTGGTTCTTTTTAGAAGAAACAAACCAAAACACTCTTCTTGAAATAGTTGGGACTCCCGTAGGATCAAATAAGACAGTAAAAGGAATTGCTTCTATTGTAAAAAATGATTTGGATCTAAAAAAAGATTTTGAAGGAAAAATTATTGTAACAAGTTATTTTTCTCCAAATTTAGTTATAACTTATAAAAGTGCTCTTGGAGTAATTAGTTCTGTTGGAGGCGCACTATCTCACCCGGCGATTGTTGCTAGAGAAAAAGATCTTCCTTGCATTGTACAAACAAACATTAGTTCAATAAAAGAAGGAGACGAAATTGAACTTAATGGAGAAAAAGGAATATTTAAAATAATAAAGAAGAAATAATTGTTTTAAATTAATAAATAAGCCTAGTTTTGGAGCAAGAAATGGTTTTATAAACAACCAAGCAACAATTCATTAATGCACACAAAACAAATAGTATTACTATTACTAATAGTTACAACATTTGCTTGCATTTTTGCTTTTGCCTTAATCACGCCCAAAGCAGATCAACCTGTAATTTATTATTTCAAAGTATTAAATGCAAATGTTTTAGGACTTTCCACAAGCACCCAAACTCCAACCACCCCAACCCCTTCATTACCAACAAATAGTGTTCTTTATCATGAACCAACTTTATCGGCCACCTGCATAAAGAAGTTACTGGATTCAAAGTCTTCCCAAGCAGCAGGAAACGAACAAGCATTTGTTGATTTCAGTAAGCAATACAATATTGACTCTGCATTTGTTTTAGGAATCTTTAATGCAGAAAGCACTATGGGAACTGCAGGAGTTGCACTACACACACATTCAATTGGAAACGAAACCTGCGAACAAAGTATAAGAGATGATTCTCAAAAATGTTACAAAGTCGAGAGGACTATTGGAGGAGTAAAAAAGACATATTATTACAAAATAAGTCCAACTTGGAAGGAAGGAATAGAACATATTTACAAAGTACTTTCTAGTGGATCAAATTTCATTAAAGGTGGAAGAACCACTATTGAAGAGATTGCTCCTTGGTTTGTCATAGGAAAAGCACAAAAAGATTTAACCTCTGCAGAAAGTGCTGAAGTTAATACTTGGATTTTGAATGTAAAAGAAATTTATGACAAATACCCCCAAGCATGTTAATTTTGCGAATTTTACTTCGACAACAAATCCTTTTGAATAACCAAATTGTTACAGCAAAAGCCATACAATCTTTTTTAAATATGAAAAACGTATTTGATTAATGCATACTAACTCTTTAGAGCCAAAAATAGTAGTCAGCCGACTAAAAAAAACATTTAGGGTAAAAATTAAACAAGAAGGATTGAAAAATAAAATAATTGGGTTTTTTAAACCAAAATTCAAAGAAATAAAAGCAGTTAATGATATTTCTTTTAGTCTTAAAAGTGGAGAAATAGTTGGATTCATTGGACCCAATGGAGCAGGAAAATCAACTACTCTTAAAATACTTTCAGGAATACTTTTTCCCCAATCTGGAGAAATAAAAGTATGCAATCTTGATCCTCAAAAAAATAGAAGAGAACTTGCATACAAAATTGGAACTATTTTTGGGCAAAAACCCCAATTATGGTTTCATTTGCCAGCAATAGACACTTTTGATTTATTTTCAAGAATATATGAGCTTGATCAAAAA